>JBNJII010000001.1:0-143466 GCA_051749205.1 Thermodesulfobacteriota bacterium
CAAGGTGACGACGTCGCATTCCTCGGGAGCAAAGTCCTTGAGTGCTTCCCGTTCCCGGGCCGGCGGAAGGCCGGCCAGAATACGCCCCTGAGCGGAAAGCGCGGCGGCCAGATCGACCATCATGGCCCGGGTGGGGGAATCCGGCATGGCCATAATCAAGTGGGCCAGAAGGGGGTCTACCGGAAGGCGGGCGAAGGTCTGCCCGTGGGTGGTGATCCGGCCGGAGACATCCACTGCCTGCATAGAGACAAGACGGGAGCGGGCCTGCTCCAGGGCGGCCTGGGGCAGGGGGTCGGGAAATTTCAGTTCCTCGATTTTGTATCCGCAGGTTGCGGCCAGGAGCACCAGGTCGGTTAAGTCTTCGCGCAGGATCTCCGGGGGGGTGGAGGACTTCAGCTTTGCCTGCGCCCCCCACAAGCGCAGGCACAGCCCCGGTCCTAAACGTCCGGCCCGGCCGGCCCGTTGGTCGGCCGAGGCCTGGGAAATGACTGAGAGTCCAAGTACCGTGAGCCCGTTACGTCGGAATGTGCGCCTTTCCAGGCCGGAGTCTACCACCGCCCGGACCGAGGGCAGGGTCAGGGAGGTCTCAGCCACGTTGGTGGCCAGGATGATGCGCTGCTTTTTGGAGGGCGCAAGCACTGCATCCTGGGTGGCGCTGTCTGTGGATGCGTGCAGGCCGATGACCCGCTCCGGGGGCAAGCGTTTGTCCAGAAGGGATTTGGCGGTCTGGATCTCCCCTTTCCCGGGGAGAAAGACCAACACATCCCCTTGCGGGGTATGATCCAGGACCTGACCTACAGCCTTGGCCAGCCTCTGATCCAGGTTTTTGCTCCGGGGCAGGGCGGTACTCTCTGTATATTCTGTGTGCACCGGATAGGAGGGGTCTTCCGCGATCAAGCTTGTTCCGTGTATATAGTCGGCCAGTTCCCGGCCGGCAAAGGTGGCCGAGGTCAGGACCACCCGATGCTGATCTGCTCGAAGCAGGGCCAGAAGCAGATCCATGTCCCAGCGCCGTTCGTGGAATTCGTCCAGAATAACGGAGGAAAAATCAGCCAACCCCTGTCCGGAGTACCAGCGCAGGGCAATGCCCGGGGTGACGAAGACAAGTCGAGAGTCCGATCTGTATTTGGTCTCAAAACGGGTGGCGAAACCGATTTCCTGCCCCAGGTGGCCTCCTTGAGTGGAGGACAGATAACGGGCCAGGGAGCGGCAGATCATGCGCCTGGGTTCCACCACCAGGACCCGGCCCAGCTCCAGGGACCAGATGGGCAGCCGGGTGGATTTGCCGGTTCCGGTGGGGGCCTGAACCACCACCGAGCCCTGGGCCAGAGCGGACAGGAACCGGGGTTTCAGGTGATCAAAGCTGGTAAGATTGTTGGTGTTCGTTGTCTGTGGCATGGGCCGAGGGTAGAAGATGGACATAAAGGGAGCAAGAAAAGAATGAGAGCAAGGGCCGGTTACAAATTGCGACCTTCTCGTTTCTTGGCCTTTTCTTTCTCTTGCAGGCGGTCTCGCAAGCTGCAGATCCCGCACTGCCGGCCATAGGTGGGTTCACCGCATTCCTGGCAGATGCCGAAATCTCTTTGCTGCTCGTCTTTTGCTTCCGGAATATTGTTTTCTGCCTGCAGCTTTTGATGCTGGTCAGCCTGGTCATGTTCACAGTCAGGTTTTTGGGCCGAATTTTCCTGGATCTGCGCCCCGGCCAGCCTGGCCTTGAGTTCCGGATCCCGGAGATAGGAAAAGAGAAAGCTGCGTTTGGTTCCAGGCATGGACTGTTCCAAAAGTTCCAGGGCCTGTTTGAAGGTATGGGATGTGGCTCCCCGGGAGAAGGAACAGCTCTGATCTACTGGGGTTATCCCCCGGAGATGGCAATAGGCCAAAAGCTCCTTGATCTCCAAACGAAACAGGGGTTTGAGTTTGGCCGGAATGCGTGCATGCGGTGAGGGCAGAAAGGGGTCTTGTTTGTGCACATGCTCCAGGCGCTTGCCCACCAGGTTGCCCAGGAGTCGTCCGGCTTCGTCGTCCAGGTTGTGCCCGGTAGCCAGAGTAGCAAATCCTTCCCGCACCGTGAGTCGGTTGAAAAAAGCCCGTTTGAGCCGGCCGCACAAAGAGCAGGTCTTGCCCCGCAACAGGCGGTGCACGTCCGGGATGGAGTAGCCAAAGACCTCCTGAAGACTGTATTCGCTCCAGTCTAGTCCTCGGTCAGCGGCAAACTCGGCCACAGCCCGGCTGGAGGCCTCGGAAAACCCGGAGATGCCCAGGTGTATATGCAGACCTCTGGTCTCATATCCGAGCTGGTGCAGGAGATCCCAGAGGGCCAAAGAGTCCTTGCCTCCGGAAACAGCCACCATAACCGGCCGGGGTTGGAATTTGATTTCCTTGAGACCCCTGGTCACGGCGGTGCGCACAAAATGGAGGAAGCAGTCCGGGCAGAAATTGGCGTGATGGGAAGGCAGATGCACTTCAGCCTGGCCTCGGCAGCGGTTGCATTTGGCCCCCCGGGACAGGGGGCGCTCTGTGCTCAAGACCGGTTGTCTTGGCTGCTCACTGGTCACGGCCTGCATCTGACTGTGTTTATTCTTTTTCATCTTCAGGTCCCATAAAGGGCTGTAGGATTTGAAAGGGCCACTCCAAGGTCCGGTGCATGAGGTCTACAAGCTCTTTGCTGACCGCCTGGGGAGACAAGGGGGTAACTTTGGGGTCCTTCCAGGAACCGGAGATGCGCACAGGAATAGTGATCAGGTTCCCTCGGGTCAAGCCACTTATTATGGGAATTTTTTTCACCAGTCTGTCCACAGTCTTCAGGGGAGCGACCAACACAGTGAGATCCAGGGTCTTGTCCTGGACATCAAGATGTCCCTGAAAGCCCATCTCCAGACTATGCCCGTCCACCAATCCCTTGTCGATCACAATACGCTGGCCGTGCATACGGGCCGTGCCCTGCAGGCTGCTGAACCTGATCCCCTCGTTTTCCAAATCCGGAAGACTCCCGAACAGGATTTCGGTGCTGTTTAAGACTTCAATAAGCTTGGCCAAAAGGGAGAATCGAAGCAGACGTCCGTCAGTGACCGTGAAGTTCAGCTCTCCATCCAGATTGGAGGACAGGTCCTCTGCCGCAGGGGCCGCTGCCTGGATATGTCCGCGCACATCAAGGGTGCCTGTAGCCGTATCTTTGGATTGGAGCAGGCACTTCAAGGCCGGGGCCAGATCCAGGCCGCTGCTGGACGGGGCGACAGTGAACCGGAGCTCGTCCGGCTGAATGCTCACTTTTCCGGGTACGGAGATGCCGCACAACCTGCTGTGTTCCAGAATGTGCACAGTCCATGGTCCGTCCGGGGTCAGTTGCCAGGTCAGGTGTAAAGGAGCAAGGGTTCGTTTTCGATGCCTGAACTGCTCCATGCGGATATTGATTTTTCCCTGCACCGGCCAAGAGCCGGAACTTTCCCCGCTTTGTTCAAACCAAGGGGCCAACTGCGAAAACTGGGAACTCAACCAGGACCAGTTCAAGCTCGGAGTGGCGATGGTCACGTCCAGGTCAGTTGGACCAACGGGATGGGGCTGGAAGTGTCCATCTACAAGAAAATGGTGCTCATTCCAGCTCAGTTCTGAGTCTGCTATCTGCAGCCCCTGGTCTGGGGAGGAGTCGACTCGCAGGTTGGACACAGTCAGCGGCGGAAGATCCGGGCCGAGGTGCACCTGGGTGCCGTTTACGGACAGCTGGCCATTTGCTTCGGCCAACCGCCAAGGTGCGCTGTCCACCGTTGCCTGCATGTGGCCGGAGATAAGACCCTTGTTACCGGATAGTGGGAGGTGATGGAAGATGCGCTGCAAAGAACTGGGCCGTAACTCTCCGGAGTAGGCGGCCGACAATCGAGAGTTGGTCCGCAGAAGAGACAAAGAGGCCCGGCGATTTGCCTCTTGGAGTTCAAAGCTCTTTACCTCCAGGCGCTGGGCATCCCAGAGGATACTGGTCTGGATGCTGCATTGGGAATCAAAGCCGATCAGGCCCTGGAACTGGTATCCATTGTTCTTTGTGTGTCTGAAGCTGGCCTGGCGCAGGTCAAGAGGCCCTTGCAGGAAGAAGGGATCGGGAATCCCGGCAGTTTTTTGCACCAGATGGGCACTTTGTGCCCCCAGGTTTCCGGAAAAGGACATCTCCAGGCCGGGCTTTTCCCAGTCCAGGGGTGATCCCGGCAGGCTGGCCTCCAATGTGCCTCGACCGTCGGCCATGTGCAGACTGAGATTGTGGGCCGAGCTGAGTTCTTGGCCCCAGTTGATGCGTCCGGAAGCAAGGTGCAAGGGGTGGGGTAAGCTGGGGTGTTCGGCCTGGACTTTGTCTACCTGGGCGGCAAGATCGATCCTGCTTTTGGCTGGGGTGGAGAAAGGCACGGACACGGAGGCCTCTTGGATGTGGAGATCTCCGGTCAACTGAAGTTTTTCCCAGGAGGTGCCCAGGTCCAGGGGGAGGCCCTGCAGCCAGGGCCAAAAGGTAGCCAAATCCAGTTGGCCGGTCATGCTTTCAATGTTCAGCTGCGGGGTTTCTCCCCAGGCCAAGGATGCTGCGGCGAGCTGGACCCGGCTGGGACCCAAATCGCCTTGCGTCGAGGCCAGGGCCAGGCGGTTATTGGTGATGTGCAGGCTCTGGCCCTGGATTGTTGCCGGCCAGGGCAGGCGTTTGTGTCCTCCTTGGAGGTTGAATTTACGGGCTTGAACGTCGAACTCCAATCCCTGTTTTTTCTTGTCCAGATGTAGTTCGCCTTCCATGTGGCCCTGTACAGGGCCAAGCTTGTTCAGTTCCCGCAAAAAGGCCTTGTCTTTGACCGTCTTTTTGAGGATGGGGGGAACATATTCCACTGGTCCGGCAACCTGCATGGACAAGCCAAAAACGCGGTCTTCCTTGTCCTCCAGGCCGTACCGAAAGCTTGCCTCCCATCCTTTTACCTGATCCATGCGGCCCGAAAGACCCGAACCGGCAAGAACCTTGTCTTTGACCCATGCGTAACCTTTTGCATCCTGGACGAGCAGATCGACTTTGGGGATGTGCAGGGTGCCGTTTTGCATTTGAGCCTGGATCTGGAGTTCTTGTTTGAGCTCCTCGGCAGTGGATCCGTGTGTGCTTACATATACATGGGGGATGGTGCCGGCCCTGATCACTCCGAAGAGCTTGTTCAAAAAGTCAGACTGGGGAAAGAGATCCAGACAGGCCTCTCCCAGGGGCAAAACAACCAGATCATTTCCTAGCAGGCTCAGTTGCAGCCAGGGATCATTGAGATCTGCGGCTATCTGACCGGAGATGGAGAATCGGGGGCTTCCAAGGCTCAGCCGGTGGATTTGGGCATGCAGAGAATCTCCTTGCATGTGCACAGTAGTCTGTAAGGCAAGGCCTTTGATGTCTTGCCTATCATCCTGGGTACATAGGATAAGATCCTTTGTAGTGACTTCCAGGTCGGCTTTGAAGCCAAGATCATTGTGCACTGTGAAGCTGCCCTCTGCATCCAGCAAACCCGGCCCCAACCAGAGAGGGAGTGGTGAGGGATTGAGGCGGTGTACTATCTGCTGTGCCTGCAAACCCTGCATCTTCATTTGACCCTGGAGCTTCTGTGTGTCCTTGATGATCTTGGCGGACAGATCGAGATTGTGGGCCAGGTCGGATTGGGCCTGTACATCCAGGGTGAATTCCTGGCCGTGGATCAGGTGGGCACTCATCTGGTCCAGAGTTATTGCTTTCCCTTCCGGGGGGGATATACTCAGATGTCCGGAAACAATGTCCAGCCTTGCATTCCTGGGAAGGACCTGGCTAAGGATGCGGACCAGGTCCTGAATGCGGAGCATATCATCTAGACTTTGAGCTTTCATGGACAGGTCCAGGCGGGGCCGGGTGATGACAGCGCTGGCCAAGCCAAGTCTCCCCCGGAGCAGACAGGCAGGACTGGGGCGCAGCTCCACCCGGTCCGCCCTGGCCGGACCGACTTGGGGGATCTGGATCTCGATCCCTTCTGCCCGGACCTGGGGAAGAGGGAAAAAATCCAGCTCCAGGCTTTCGGCCCGGAGGGAAAATGGTACGGACTTCTGCAGCCGGTCAACAATTGCCTGTTGCAGGCTGGGACTGCTTTTGAGCCCATATTCGGCGCTTACTAAAACCAGGCCCAGGCTCATGGCCATGCACAGCCCGGAGGCTCCAAGCCAAAGGAGAAGAAGGACCAGGGGTTTGAGCAGAATATATGTCTTGTTCATGTCCGGTTGCGCATTCTTGATGAGGTGTTGATAGATGTATTCTAGTACTACGTCTCAAAAATGTTGCACCAATTTTTGGCAATTGGTTCTGTTTCGTTGTCTTGTAAGTTTATAAAATTCGAATATTCGTATTTCGCATTTCCGTGTCGTTGGATAGTAGGTCAAACCAAAAAAGAAAATCAATATTAGAAATTGCCAATATATGGGGCGGAAGTTATAAGACACGGCACTAGCTTGAGGAAGGGCTCCTGTCATCTCTTCAGTGTTTGTTTTCTCCAGGACTTTTGACTCTCCACCTCAAGTGTGCCAAGAAATGATTTTGAGCACAAATCCATGGGGAGACGAGGGAGTGATGAACAAGAAAGATACCTGGCAAAGAGTATTGTCCTTTGGACTGGCTGCCCTGATGTGTATCTTGGTCCCGGCCGGCCCAGCCTGGTCTGCAGATCAAGATCTGCTGGAGCGGATGGAAGATAAAGTGACCCGGTTCAGGCTGGACAACGGTTTGACCTTTGTGGTCATTGAACGTCATGAAGCACCGGTGGCCAGCTTTGTAACAATGGTGGATGTGGGAAGTGTCAATGAACCGGCCGGGTTGAGCGGTTTGGCCCATATGCTGGAGCACATGGCCTTTAAAGGCACCTCCAGGATCGGAACCAAAAACTGGGAGGCAGAGAAAAAGGTTTTGGCCAAGCTGGAAGATGCCTACCGCACATGGCGGAAAGCAGTGGAGTCTGAAGCCGCAGATGACCAGGTGCAGGCTCTGAAGAAAAGATTTGAGGACCTTCAGGAAAAGGCCAAATCCTATGTACAGCAAAATGATTTCGCCTCTATCCTTGAGGCTCACGGGGGGACGGATCTGAATGCGGCCACCTCCTCGGAATATACCATGTATTTTTGCAGTCTGCCGGCGAACAAGGCTGAGCTGTGGTTCAGCCTGGAGTCGGAACGCCTGCGGGATCCTGTTTGGCGGGAGTTCTTCACTGAGAAAGAGGTGGTCCTGGAAGAGCGGCGGATGCGGGTGGACTCCAGCCCCATAGGACGGCTCATGGAGCGGCTGCTGGCAGTCTCCTTTTTGGCCCATCCCTACCGAAACCCGGTCATCGGCTGGGAATCGGAGATCAAGGCGGCTTTGCCCTCGGATCTGACCCGCTTGTATGAACAGTATTATGTTCCGGAGAATATGGTCTGTGCCGTTGCCGGGGATGTGGACCCGGAGCAGGTGCGTAGCTGGGCGAAAAAGTACTTTGGCTCTTTGCCCTCGGGACCCAGGCCTCCAAAAGTGCACACCCGAGAGCCGGAGCGGCTGGGCCCCAGGCAGGTGGAAATATCCAGCCGGGCCCAGCCGGTTTTGGCCCGGACCTATCCCGGGTTGAGCCGTTTCGATCCCCGGGCTCCGGCATTGGATTTGGCCAGTGATATCTTAAGCCAGGGCCGCACGTCGCGTTTGTACACTTCTTTGGTGGAGGATGAGCAATTGGCTGCTCGAGTGGGCACCTACTCCGGATACCCTGCGGATGTTGATCCCGGGTTGTTTTTGATCTTTGCCCTGCCCAATACCGGGGTGTCGCTCTCCGATCTGGCCCAGGGCATTGATGCCCAAATTGAAGAATTGCGCACAAAAGAGGTTTCCCCGCAAGAGCTGGACAGAGTCAAAACCAGGGCCAGGGCCGACCTCTTGCGGGGCCTGGACTCCAACCTGGGCCTGGCTCGAACCCTGGCTCGGGCCCAACTGTTGGATAATGACTGGCAAGAGGCCTTTTTCAGACTCCAGGACCTGGAGGAGGTACAGCCTGAGGATATCCGACTGGCGGTGGAAAAATACCTGCACCCGGACAAGATGGTGGAAGGCAGATTGATCCTTGAAGACAGCACGCCGGAGCTGGACAGCTCGTTGAGCCCCTAACCGCCAATCTTTACAATACATATAAGCGAACTGAGATTCGATGCAACGATAAACACGACGTCTCAGACCAGGGAGAATATATGCACCACATTGTAAAAAAACTTTGCTGCGCCTTGGGCGCCTGTCTTTTGCTGGCCGCCTCCTCGGCTTGGTCCCAGGAGCCACCGCACTATACCCAGCTCACCTTCCCGGAACTGTCCGATTGGCCTCACGTGGAGCCCCAGACCTTTTTCTTGCCTTATAAAGCCAAGCTCTTGGTCCTTGAAGACCATGAGTTGCCCCTGGTTCGAGTGACAATAGAGGTCCGCACCGGGGAAGTCCAGGTCCCCCGGGGGCTGGAGGGGCTGGTTCCGGTCATGGGCGAGGCCTTGCGCAGCGGCGGGAGCAAGTCCTATGGCCCGGATGAGCTGAATACTGTTCTGGAAAATAAGGCGGCCGACTTGACTGTTTCCGGGAATTTTGACTCCACCAGGGTCACCTTGAGCGTGCTGCGCCAGGACTTGGAAAGCCTGTTGGAGGTCCTGGGCGATCTCTTGGCCCATCCCCGGTTTCCTAAGGACAAGATTGCTTTGGCTCAGAAACAGGTCCTCACTGATATAGCCAGGCGCAATGACAACCAACAACAGGTGGCCTTCCGGGAGTTCAAACGGATGATCTATGGCCCGGAGAGTGTATATGGCCGCTTGCCTCAGGTAAAGAGCGTACAGCAGATAGACAGGGACGATGTGCTGAGCTTTTATGAACAGGGATTTACCGGGGCCAATATGCTCATCGGGGTGGTCGGAGATGTGCAGCCAGAAAAGGTCAAGGATCTGATGACCAAGTATCTGGGCTCCATTCCGGCTGGGAAGCAAACGGATCTTCATTTCCCTGCCCTGAAGACCCCTCAGACTCGCAAACAGAAGTTTATCCACATGTCCGGAGTGAACCAGGTCTCCATCCTCATGGGCCACAAAGGTGGACTGCGCAGGGATGAAGACTATGCCGCCCTGCAGATCATGAACTCCATTCTCAGTCAGGGATTTTCCAGCCGTCTTTTCCAGAACCTGCGGACCAGAATGGGACTGGCCTACTCAGTATATGGCCGATATGGAAGCAATGTCTTCTATCCGGGGATATTCTTGGCCGGCCTGAAGACAAAAAGTTCCAACCTGGTGCGGGCGGCAAAGGCTTTAGAGAAGCAGATAATGGATCTGCATAAGGAGGGTGTGACCAAGGAGGAGGTCCAGCGAGCCAAGGAGGAATTTCTGAACTCGCTGGTCTTTCGTTACGAGACCCCGCAAGAAATTCTGGACCGGCAAGTGCATTATGCCTATAGGGATATGCCTGAGGACAGCTTTGAGCGGCTGGTCCGGGAAGTCAAGGATGTTCAGGTCCAGGACGTCAACCGGGTAGCTGCCGAGCATCTGCATCCGGACCGGCTGCAGATGCTCGTGGTCGGCAATCGGGATATGGTTCAGGAGCAGCTGGCCGAGTTTCCGGACATGGAGGTGGTGGAGTTGGAGGATTAAGGATGCTTATGCAGAGGTGCTTGGGGAGAAATACGGCACATGAAAAGCCTCTTTTGCAATAGATTTTGTCGACATGATGGTTCGGGTTGACATTATTCCCTGCCTGCCGCGCGTTGGAACTCCTGCAGCCGTTGCCCGTAAGGCGGATGCTTGAAAAATGCTGAGCCTGAGACCAGGACATCCGCCCCGGCCTGGACGATGTCCCGGGTGTTGTCCAAGGTCACCCCGCCGTCCACCTGGATGCGGCAGCGGCAGCCTTTGGCCTGCATCATTTTCCTGAGATCGGCGATTTTGTCCAGAGCAAAGGGAATGAAGGATTGGCCGCCGAATCCTGGATTGACGCTCATGATCAAGACCATGTCCAATTGGGGCAGGACATAGTCCAGGGCGGACAAAGAGGTGTGCGGATTCAGGGCTACAGCGCATTGGGCCCCTTGCTCTTGAATCAGGCTCAAGGACCGCTCCAGATGCAGGCAGGCCTCGGCGTGTACGCAGATCAGGTCCGCCCCGGCCTGGGCAAAGGCCTGCACATAGCGGTCCGGGTCTTCGATCATCAGGTGGACATCAAAGAAGAGATTGCTCAGTTCACGACACGTGGCAATGATCGGCGGTCCCAGGGTGATGTTGGGAACGAAGCGGCCGTCCATGACATCCCAGTGCACCCAGTGCAGTCCAGCCTGCTCCAGGGCCTGCAGTTCCTCTGCAAAGCGGCTGAAATCAGAGGATAAAAGCGATGGGGAAAGGATAAAGTGATGATCGGGCATAAAGACCTCTGGTTTTGCAAATCCGGGTTAAGCTGGAGGGAAAAGATTGACTCCAGCCGAAAGTCCTTTTATGCGAAGACGACAGGCCCATTCTTGAGCCGTGATCCGCGATCATATGTATGCCTACTTTCTTTTGTCCGTCAAGCAAGGAGGAATCATGCCGTCCCGCAGGGAACTCGCCAATGCTGTCCGCGTGTTGAGTATGGATGCCGTGCAAAAGGCCCACTCCGGTCACCCCGGAGCGCCCATGGGCATGGCCGATATCGCCGAGGTGCTATGGAACGACTTTTTAATCCACAATCCGTCCGACCCGGACTGGCCCAACCGGGACAGATTCGTTTTGTCCAACGGACACGGCTCAATGCTTTTGTATTCTCTCCTGCATCTGAGCGGATACGCTCTGAGCATAGAGGATATCAAGGCCTTCCGAAGCCTGCACTCCAAGACCCCGGGGCATCCGGAGTACAAAGTGACCCCGGGCGTGGAGACCACAACCGGTCCGCTGGGCCAGGGCCTGGCCAATGCCGTGGGTATAGCCATTGCCGAAAGGCTCCTGTCCAGCCGGTTCAATCGGGAAGGCTTTTCGGTGGTTGATCATTATACCTATGCCTTTATCGGTGACGGATGCATGATGGAGGGCATCTCCCATGAGGCCTGCTCTCTGGCCGGGACCCTGGGGCTGGGCAAGCTGATCGCTGTGTACGACGACAACAAAATTTCCATCGATGGGAAAACCGCTTCCTGGTTTGGAGAGGACACGGCCAAACGCTTTGAAGCCTATGGCTGGCATGTGCTTTCTGAAGTTGACGGCCACGATAGTCGGGCCGTTCTTCAGGCCCTGGACCAGGCCCGAAAGGTCACAGATCGCCCCAGCCTGATATGCTGTCAAACCCAGATAGCTTTTGGCTCTCCCAGGCTGGTAGGTAGCCATAAGGCCCACGGCGCTCCTCTGGGAGACGAAGAAGTGCTGGCTGTCCGCAAAGAGCTGGGCTGGGAGCACCCCCCCTTTGTCGTGCCCCAGGATGTGGCCCAGGGTTGGGATGCCCGGGACAAAGGGTCCAAGGCCCAGGCGGAATGGGAGGCCATGTTTGACAAATACGCTGCCGCGTACCCTGATCTGGCCGCCGAGTTCAGGCGCCGTATGGCCGGGGAGCTGCCAAATGACTTTTCCGACCTGGCCTGGAAGACGGTGCATGAGCTTCAGTCCAAGGCCCAGGTCATGGCCACCAGAAAGGCCTCCAAGGCGGCCCTGGAGGAGCTGGGGCCTGTATTGCCGGAGCTATTCGGCGGCTCGGCGGACTTAAGCGGTTCCAATCAGACCATGTGGTCCGGCTCCCGGGCGGTGGATAAGGATGGCTGGGAGGGCAACTATGTGCATTACGGGGTGCGGGAGTTCGGCATGGCGGCCATTATGAACGGCATAGCCCTGCATGGAGGACTCATCCCCTATGGAGGTACCTTCTTGGTCTTTTCCGATTACGCCCGCAATGCCATGCGTCTGTCCGCTTTGATGGGCATCCGGGTGGTATACGTTTTGACCCACGACTCCATAGGCCTGGGCGAGGACGGACCCACCCATCAGCCGGTAGAGCATGCCGCTTCTTTGCGTCTGATGCCCAATATGCATGTTTGGCGTCCCTGCGATACAGTAGAGAGTGCCGTAGCCTGGATAGAGGCTGTGAAGCGTCAAGGACCGAGCTCTTTGCTTTTTTCCCGCCAGAGCACCCAGCACCAGGGGCGCAGTCCGGAAATGGTTCAATCCATAGCCAAGGGCGGATATGTATTGCATGAACCGTCAGCTGCTGTGCAGGCCATTATCATAGCCACCGGCTCAGAAGTGGAGCTGGCGGTCCAGGCCGCGAAAGGGCTTGAAACACAAGGTCACGCGGTGCGAGTGGTATCCATGCCCTGCCAGGAGGTGTTTGAAGCCCAGAGCCCAGAGTACAAGGAAAGCGTCCTGCCCTCTGGGGTTGGGGCCAGACTGGCTGTTGAGGCCGGAAGTTCGGATTTGTGGTATAAATATGTGGGCAGTCGGGGCCGTGTGTTGGGCATTGACCGGTTTGGGGAATCAGCTCCCGGCCCGGATGTGTATGCCTATTTCGACCTGACCGCGGACCGGGTGGAGGCGGAGGTCAAACTCTTGCTGGAAAAAAAAATAAGCCTGTCCCATGATTAACATTCAGGGTCGGGCCATTTAGGTGGTCCGATCCTGAATGTTAATCGATTTTTTTCAGCTCAAAGAGCTTTTTCTGCTGCATGGATATGATGTGGTAGTATTGGTTTTGAGGCAC
The DNA here is from genome assembly GCA_051749205.1 of Thermodesulfobacteriota bacterium. GTDB lineage: Bacteria > Desulfobacterota > Desulfovibrionia > Desulfovibrionales > Desulfothermaceae > Desulfovermiculus. Next base: position 12,707 of record JBNJII010000001.1, read on the forward strand.
GTAGATATAGGGCACGTCTTCAATCCTGCGGTACAGGAAATGAGCCAGGATCATCCTGTTTACGGCCCGGTGACCGACAATGACGATATTGTCCGCATTCCCGCTTAAAAAGAGGGCCTTTTTCACACCGCGATCGATCCTGGTCCGCATGCTCACATACCCTTCTCCTTGGGGATACACGTAGTTGTATTTGTCCATCAACCGTTCGTAATAGACATGGGGCATGCGGGTCTTGATCTCTTCATAGGTCATCTCTTCACACACCCCGGCATCTATCTCGTTGAACTCATCTAATTGGATCAATGTACATCCGCAGGTCTGGTTGTCGCAAATAGGCGCCGCCGTCTGCCGGGTTCGTGTCTTGTGACTGCAAAAGACATACGGCAAAGGGGTGGAGCAGAAGGCGTCTCCCAGATTCATGGCCTGCTGTCTGCCTTTGTCGGTCAGCGGAGCGTCTCCTCCGATACGTTCGACAATATTGTCTGTACTCTGTCCGTGGCGGACCAAAAAGAGGTTCTTCACATAGTCGGTAACCAGGAGGTCGCGCAGTTGCTCGAAGTGGGGGAGATGGTCGGTGAGCCAAAATCTGAGGATCTTGTTGTGCAGGGAGTCCACTTGGATGTAGTTGGCTTCGTCCCGGAAGGGACTGTATATGTGCTGGTAGTACTGGATGCGCTCTTCAAAGCTTTTGATCGCTTCCTGGTGTTCAAAGTGGGCAAACTCCGGCAACTTGGCCTTGCGGTGGATGTTGGCTTCCAAAATTTCCGGGTCGGTATTCACGGTCTCCAGAAAAAGGATTGGCGAATCGGTGAGCATGGAGATAATGAGATTCCGCCGCTTCCGACTGACATTGGTGGCGTCCAGGATGGCCACTTGGCCTCCATTGTCAATGAATCGACGGGCGTTTTGAATGTTGGTCACCGCGATGTGCTCTCGAAGGGCCGTGCCCTGCCTGTTGTTGGGATCGTAAAAATCCGCGCCGGCTGTGTTGCGGTCGATCATTTGGCGGCGGAGATCCCCGTTGTTGAAGATTTCGGTGGGGATATCGCTGGCCAGAAAGCTCTCTCGTATCCGGGCTGCAATAGTGGATTTTCCTCTGGCCGGCAGGCCGGTCATAACAATGTACAGTTTTTGGGAGTTGTTGGACATATGCATCAATAATCCTGGTTCAAAGATTCACGGAGACAGGGTTTGCTGGAAGGTTGTTTCATAAGAGCGTGAACATGCCGAGGGCATTGGAAAAAAAGTATCAAATCAAGACCTTAGTGGATATACCTGAAGAGATCCCGGAGCCGCATTTGGGGTCCGGAGTCCAGGCGGATCAGACCGAGCTCCCGGGCCATGGCCACAACCTCCTCTCGGGCCTGCCCGGGAAGTGGGGTACACAGCTCCGGATAAGCGGCGGCTTCCCCGCAGGGCCGGTATTGGTCCATAATATTGAGATATGTTTGCACCGAGACCTCCTGAGCCAGAAAGCACAACCACTTCCTGGTGCCGGCCAGATCATCTGGCATGAGCAGGTGACGGACCAAGAGTCCGTGTACTGCTCTGCCTTGCCGGTCCACAACCAGATCGCCTACCTGTCGGTGCATTTCCAGGATTGCTTCCCTGGCTCGTTGCGGATAGTCCTCGGCGTGGCAGTAGGTGGCGGCAGGGCCGGAGCGAAAGAACTTGGTATCCGGCATGTAGATGTCCACAATCCCTTCCAAAATCTGTAAGGTAGGCACGAGGTCATATCCCGAGGAGTTGTAGACTAATGGGAGGTGCAGGCCTTTGGGGGCAGCAAGGCCCAGAGCCTCCAGGATCTGGGGCAGCACATGGGAGGGAGTGACCAAATTGATGTTTTGGGCTCCTTGACCCTGCAGGTCAAGCATGATGCGGGCCAGCTGCTCGGCACTGACCTCTTGCCCTGGGCTGGTGGTGTGGCTGAGATCCACGTTTTGGCAAAATACACAGCCCAAATTGCAACCGGCAAAGAAGATGGTCCCAGAGCCCTGTCTGCCCACCAATGGGGCCTCCTCTCCGAAATGCAGGTGGGCGGCGGCAACTCGGGCCTGCCGTCCGGTCTGGCAAAAACCGAGCTCACCGGAGGCTCGGTTGACCTGGCACTGACGGGGGCATAGATTGCACTCGGCCAATGCAGTCAGGGCCTGCTCGGCCCTGGTGGTCAGCTGTTCTGGACTGAGCTGTTTGTATCCTGGAGTCATGTCTGGGTCCCTGATGCAATTTCATTATATATTCCAGATTGCCTTGTTCCGGGGAAGAGGTCAATTTTCTATCCAAAGGAGACCAGGGCTTTTTGGTTCTGCTTTCCATTTTCAACAATTTCAGTTGATTTGTGTTCCTGATGCCTCAAAATGTTTCAAAATATGTTTCCAAAGTATAATATCCGCATGGATCAGGACTTGTGAAGCTCGTATGAAACAAGGTTTTAACCTGAAGGGGGCCAGCCCTTGGGGCAAGGGCGGCCTCCTTACGAGCCGGGCTTTTGCGTAGGGCGGGCTTGACCCCAAGCCCTGCCCTTTTGATAGAAAAGCTTTCCCCTGGATTGCCCGGTGACTCTGCCCCCGGTGTATTCGAATTGTCCGGGCCGGGCAATGACGGAGGGACCGGACCTTTGTGCGTTTCATACCTGATCAATCCGGCAAATTTCCCCTTTTTTGCCCGCTTTGGGGCAAAAAGATATTTCAGATTTGCCGGAGGCAAAGCTGAACACTCCTGGAAACTTACATTTGAGAACAAAATTACCGTGCAAAGGAGACAGCATGGGCATTATGTCAGCCAGCGGGAGTTTTACCCGGTACCGGATTGTGGAGGACGTCCCCCAGGGGTTGTGGCTGGAGGTTCAGGACCGGTTGGCCCGGGATTGTTTTCAAGAGATTGACGACACTGCGGATGAACACTCCTCCGGATGGGTGAGCATTGAAGACATGCTGGATACCGCCTGGGCAGCGGGGACTCCGTTTAAAGGGGAGTATGTAGCCTTTGCTCTGCGCCTGGACACCAGGCGTATTCCGGCTGCTGTGTTTAAGAAACATTACCAGATAGGACTGCACGAGGCCATGGCCAAAGCCAAGGAACAGGGCAAGAAGTTTGTCGGCCGGGAGGCCAAGCGGGAGCTCAAGGAAAACGTCAAGCTGTGGCTCCTGCGGCAAACCCTCCCTGTGCCGGCGGTATTCGATGTGGTCTGGAACATGCGGACCAATCGGATACTCCTGGGATCCACCCAAAATACGGCCCGCACTCTGTTTGAGGATCTGTTCACCAAGAGCTTTGAGCTGCATCTGGAGCCGTTGACTCCCTATTATCTGGCCCAAAATATCGGCGGAGAAAAGATTTTGGAGAAGCTGGAAGGCTACGAACCAACCATGTTTGTTTAGCCTTTGGCCCGGGGATGGGTTTGGTCGTAGATCTGGGCCAGATGCCCGAGGCTGAGGTGGGTGTAGCGCTGGGTGGTGGACAGGGAGGCATGACCCAAGAGTTCCTGCACAGAGCGCAGGTCAGCCCCGGATTCCAGAAGATGGGTGGCAAAGCTGTGGCGCAGGGTATGGGGAGAGATGGACTGTGGCAGGCCGGCCAGGGAGGCCAGGCGGTCGATGACCCGGTTGGCTTGGCGGCGCTGGAGCCGCTTCCCCCTGCGGCCCAGAAAAAAAGCCGGTTCATCTACCGGAGCCGGAAAGGCGAATCTGTGGTCCAGATAGCGCAATAGGCGCTCTCTGGCCTTGGCGGTGAGAGGGGTGATGCGCTCTTTGTTCCCTTTTCCGGTCACCCGGACCACGTTCTGCCCCAGATCCACATCCTGAATATTCAGGTTTATGGCCTCACTGATCCGCAAGCCGGAGCCGTAAAGGAGCTCGGCCAGGGCCACATCCCGCAGGGCTTGGGGGTTGTTTCCTGCGGCCTGATCTAAAAGGGCGAAGACTTGATCCACGTTGAGACAGGTGGGAGGGGTGGGAGATTGCTTGGGGTTTTTCAAGCCCACACTCGGGTCGGAGGAGGTCAACCCCTGTTTGCGGCAATAGCGGAAAAATCCCCGGATACAGGACAGCTTGCGGGAGACGCTGCTTTTGGCCGCGTTGATCCGATGCAGGTCGGAAAGAAAGGCGTGGAGCAGTAAGCGTTGGATGTTGTCCGGACGGTCCAGGCTTTCTTTGCGTGAGGTCACAAAAGCGGCAAAACCCCGCATGTCGTTGGCGTAGGCCGTGAGTGTCGCCGGGGACAGCCCTTTTTGAGTTTGCAGATAGATCAGGTAATTGCGGGCCGTTTCCGGGAGATCGTTGAATTCGAGGTCCATTATGCGTACACCTTCAAACCCATTCGACACACCTGAAAATGGCTCTGAGGAGAACTCTTCTGTCGGCGTGGTATGGGTTTTTCAGCGGTTGAAAAAATCAGGCTAATGCGTAGTACATGCCGCTTAGTTGTTTGACCACGCCTTTGAGTTCCAGCATGAGCAGGGTCTGGCTCACTTGATGGCTTTGCCAGCCCAGCTGTTGGGTCAGGGTGTCTATATGCACTTGGTTTTCATCCAATAAAAGTTGGGCCAAGGCCCGTTCCTCTGCAGCCAGGTGCTCGATTTGCCTCTGTTGGGATTTGGCCCGTGTTTCCGGCTCGGCTTTGTCTCCGGAGGCCAATTCCAGCCCTGGAGCCAATTGCGGGGCCAGTTCCTCCAGAATGTCTTGGGCCGAACAGGTTATGACAGCACCCTGCTTTAAAAGATCCAGACTTCCAGCAAAAGAGGGTGCGGTGGCTTGGCCGGGGACGGCAAAGACCTCCCGGTTGTACTCCAAGCCCAGGCGAGCGGTGATCAGGCTCCCGCTTTTCTGGGCCGCCTCCACAACCACCACCCCCAAGCTCAGACCGCTGATGATCCTGTTGCGTTTGGGGAAGTTGTGGGCATCCGGCTCGCTGCCGGGGGCAAACTCGGAGAGAATCAAGCCCTGCCCGGCGATTTGGGCCCAAAGGTCCTTGTTCTGTGGGGGATAGATGACATCCAGGCCGGTGCCCAGCACAGCGATGGAACGGCCTTGATGACTGAGGCCGCCGATATGGGCCTGGCGATCGATGCCCAAAGCGAACCCGGAGACAACGCTCAATCCGGCCTGAGACAACCCGGAGGCGATATTGCGGGCCATTTGTTGGCCGTAATGAGTGCATTTTCTGGAACCGACGATGGCCACGCAGGGGCTGCCCAAAAGCCCCCTGTCTCCGAGGAGGTACAGAAACAGCGGGGGGTCGGGGATTTGGCGAAGGGCTTCCGGATAGTCCGGGTCAGTGTACAGCAGGACCCGGTCTTGACGGCGACGCATGCGTTCCCATTCCTGAACAGCCGGCTGCCGCCACTTTTCCTGGCCGAAAATATCTGCTACTGAAGGCCCCACGAGCTGGTCCCGAGTCCACTCTGCGGCTTTGGCCACTGCCTGGCGGGCCGATCCATATTTGGTGAGCAGTTTTTGAGAGGTCTTCGGCCCCAAACGGTCAGTGTGGCGCAAGGCCAAACAGGCCCAAAACTCCTGTGCTCTTGGCGAGGGATTTTCGCTGGACATAGCAGGAGAATCTTACGGCAAGCGGTTTTTTTTTTCAATCTGGAGCAGACGATGGATTTTTATTATTCCCTTGGCCTTAGTGTATTCATCGTATTGGCGGGGATGGGAGTGTCCGTTCAAGCCGGAGCTGCAGTGGTGGCCTGGATCAGTCAGGTCTGGGGCTGGTGGCGACGGACGCCCTTTCTGGATAAGTTCGGGCAGCAGATGCTGGGCCTGAGCATGGTTGCTTTTGTGGGGGCGGTTCTTGGCGTTTGTGCCGCCCTGGGCTTGGGGTATCTGCAGTATAGGTTCGCCCCTGAGGAGATCTTCTATAATCTGCCCTGGCTTGTTCTTTCCTGGCCTTTGGGAGGCCTCGGCCTGGGCCTTGTTTTTTCCCTTTTGGCTACCAAGACCTGGAAGCCATTGAAAAGACGCAAAGGACTGCACTCCGGTATCCTGCTCATTGCCTGGCTCGGGGTGTGGGCCGGCTTGTACGTGGGGCTCAATCAGTACCTGCAGGGGTGGTGGGAGCTGAGTGGATTATCCCGGGTTGGAGCCATAGAGGCCATGTGGCAGGTGCATTTTTCTCCCGTTTGGGTCTTGTTGGCCGGGCAGGCCCTGGTTGTCGGCCTGGGGGGGACCGGGACCCTGGGGCTGGCCTATCTTTTGGCCCGGCGAAATGTGGAAGACTACGGCCGGGACTATTACCGTTTTGCCCTGCCTCAGGCCGCCAAATGGGCGGTGCTTCTTCTGGGGCAGGCCTTTTTCCTGGCCTGGGTGGTGTACGAAGGAGCTCAGCCTGTATGGCTTTTGCCCCCAAAAGAGATGATTTCTTTAGGGGTCGCCCTGGGAGGATTCGTCCTGTACGGACTGCTGCTGATAATATTTGTGCGCAGTCCCAATCCCCTGCGGGCCAAGGCCTCGGCCCTGGGGGCTTGTGTATTTGGAGTTGTTGCCGGAGCAGCAGCCGGTCTGAGCCAGTTGTGGATTATGGGCTGGGGGTGGTGAGGCACGTTTTTTTTCATGTACAGATACCAGAAGAACAGCCGCTTTATAGCCCAGGTGGCCGAGGGGCTGGAAGGGCTGGGCCAGCGGGAGATCGAGGAATACGGGGGGACAAAGGTCCGCTGCGGCTATCGGAGCCTTGGCTTTTGCGCGGATCACGCCTCCCTGTACCGGATAACCTTCCAGGCCCGGATCATCTCCAGAGTGCTCATTCCTCTCATTCGCTTCGACTGCCACAGCGACCGCTATCTGTACAAGACCGCAGGCAAGATAACCTGGCCGGACTTCATCGGTCTCAACCAGAGCTTTGCCGTGTTTGCCAATGTGAGTCACAGCCGCATCCGCCATTCCCAGTATGCGGCTCTCAAGCTCAAGGACGCGGTCGTGGATCAGTTCCGGGAGCAGACCGGCAGCCGGCCGGATATAGACCCCCATTCCCCGGATGTGTGGATCCATGTGCATGTGGAAAACAATACCGCCACCATCAGCCTGGATGCCGGCAGCGGCTCCCTGCATCGCCGCGGGTATCGTCAGGTCTCGGTGCCGGCCCCTATGCAGGAGACCCTGGCCGCAGGGATACTCTCTTTTACCGGATGGGACGGACAGATCCCTTTGTGGGATCCCATGTGCGGTTCCGGCACCTTGCTCTGCGAGGCCCTGATCAAGGGGGCGAACATCCCGCCGGCCATGCTGCGTTCCCGTTTCGGATTTGAACATATGCCGGACTTTGATCCGTATTTGTGGGCCGATGTCCGCCGGGAAGGTGAGGACCACATCCAGATTTTGCCTCAGGGGCTGATCAAGGGCAGCGACCAGGACCAGCAGGCGATTGTGGCCGCCCGAACCAACTGCCGCCGCCTGCCTGGCGGGGAGCGGATTTCCCTGCAGAGGGCAGGGTTTGAAGAGAGGCCAGGCCTGGAAGAGGGAGTTATCGTCTGCAATCCGCCCTACGGCCGTCGGCTGCAGCATGGGGAGCAGGTGGCCGACCTGCTTGGAGACTTTGGCCGTTTTCTGCGTCAGCGCTGCTCCCGGTCCACAGCCTATGTATACCTGGGCAGCAAGGAGCTGCATGAGCACATCCCCTTGTCCCCGGCCTGGACCAAGGATCTGGCCAACGGCGGGTTAAGGGGCTGTCTGGCCAAGTATAAGATCAGGTGAAAAGAGAAGAAACCCATGCCGGGTGCTGATGCTGTTCTTTTTTGGGCCGGGAGATTATCTTTATTTTCTCAAAGGCTCATATTGGACTTTGGGATCCTTGACGGCAGTCTTTTGCACCCCGAAGGGGTGATACATACCAGCCCAGAGCGACTCACTGGGATATAGGGGATGTTTGCATGTGCGCCCTGTAAGGGCGCGACATGTGTGTTTTGTCCTTGCAAGGCGGGGGGCTGATTTTTCCTGCAACCCAGAGGCGTTGCCCCGGGCTGTTATGTATAGCCCTTTCAGGGCATGAGGCAGATATGAATAGGATAAGAGCCCAGAGTCCAATAAGCACCTGGTCGAACTGCTCGTTCCAGACTGGGGCGGAATTTCTGCTTAATCATCCAAGGCATAAAGGAGCCACTGATCTACCGAGCCCAACTCGTGCAGTACTCCTGACGCATCAAGATAGTACAAAGAATCTGCAATGGTGGCTACACACAGATCAGTGTCTGGATAACATCTGAAGTATGTGCCCTCAACATTACTGGTCATTTGTGGGGATGGGGAAAGGATATCTGGAAACTGGAGCTCCAGCCAATCAAAAACCGCATCTGCTTTGGCCTCAGGTGAGCTCACATCTTCGTGTCCACCGCGCACGCAGCGGACGGGCTGGTAGGTCTCTTTGTCCTGGGCAGTCAGGGCCCCATAGGAGAAAAGGGTGACCCAAGCCGACTTGGAGTTGTGAATGAGATCGCTTCCGGTCCAATACCCGGCAGATTGGGCATCAAAGACAGGATCAATGGCTGGATCAACCCGCTGGGTGTTCACCAGTCCGGCCAGTTCATCTTTATCCGGCAGCCGCCAATCTGTGTGGCCATCCAGGACAAGGGCCTGACAATAGTCCTGGGCCTGGTCCCAGGTTCTGCCTCCGTTTTGATTTTGGTCATCGCCTTGCTGCCAGATCAGATCTGTCTGCGTATCCAATACAGTGCCATTGCCCAGGTCTGTGAATTCAGCCCTTGCTGGTACAGTGCCATAGCCCAGATCTGTGAACCAAGCCCATGCTGGTGATGATAGGAGCACGATCCCTAAGTTCAGGGCGATAACTATCTGATGTGTCTTGTAGACTGTGTGCATACGTTCCTCCATGAATACTGCCAAAACTATCCAATACGTGATCCCACCCCAATGCGCATCAAATCTCTGCCTGCAATCAGGCGGCCGGAGAAGTTCCGTCCGGCTTGGCCCAAACGCTCCACCGGGGTGTTTCCGGGGACTATATGATTCAGAACCAGGGTTTTGGCATTGGCCGCAGTGGCCTGCTTGCCAACATCCATGATTGATGTATGAGCTGACTTGAGATGATTTTCCAGGGCCTTGTTTGCCTCATCATCTTTACCGAACAGCATCTCGATAAACTCATAATCAATGACCTCATGAACCAATATGTCTGTTTCCTGGGCCAAGCGGACCAGGTTATTGCACGGATACCCGGTATCACCGGAAAAAACGACCGATCCTTCAGGCGTATCGAATCGGAAAGCAAAGGCTGGATAGACAGGACCGTGGTTGACCAGGGTGGCAGTGACAGAGACCTGCTCGTCCTCATAGACAGAGATCGGATCCATGTCCGGCCAGGGTGCGGCATTCAGGGGCTGTCCCGTATCCTGATCTATAGGGTAGTCGGACCTGGGCAGGGGCGGGAGATCGATTTCGTGGATATTGGCCAGGTTGGCAAAGTCTCCCCAACCACTATCCCGGGTGAAGTTATTGATTGACTGAGCATATCCCTTGAGGATAAAGTCGGTCAGATCCTTGGTGCCGGGGGTGGGGTTATCCGGATTCATAACCGGCGCAACCCGGTCCTGATACGCTGGATAGACATCCTCCAGCTGCCCCCGCGAGCCCGGACCGTAGATTTTGAGCCGCTTTTCAGCCTCACTATCCGGATGCGAGGTCAGACCTGCCCCTGGTCCGTACAGAAAGAGGGAGGGATAGTCGGCGATGTGGTCCATATGCAGATGGGTCAAAAACAAGGCTTTGATATTTTGCATGTAGCCGGCATAGTTTTTCTGGACTTTCCCGCCGGGCTTAAAAACGAAACTCCCCTGATTGAAGGCCTGGTGCAGGCGATGCAGTGTGCCGTATCCCATGTCGACGAGATAGACATGACCATTGACCACCAGTGCTGATGACGGGCTGACCTGGTCTGCATCCGGCCACCAGGACGGACCTCCTGCCGTGCCCAGGAGCACAAGTTCAGTAGCCTGTTGTATGTTGGCAGCGGAACACTTTTGGGTTAGTCCCCCCATGTTTCGAACCAGGGGGAGGGCGGCCAGGCATCCTGTGCATTTCATAAAGTCCCGGCGCGAAAAACCTGCCGTGCCGTCTGGCGTCTTGGGTGTCATAAGTTCTCTCCAGTATGAGGTTTGCGGGGCTGCCAATCAAAGAGGCAGTTTCAATGAATAATTAAGCAAATACCGACAAAAGTAAGGTCATCCAAAAAAACTCAATGTCGTGTAGAGTCTTTGGCCCGTCATTGCGAGGAGTCTTTGACAGGCGTTTTTGTCGAAACGATGTTCAGTAATAATACAATATAATTTCATGCGAGGGTCATACAAAATTGAGGCCAAGATGCAGAGCAAGAGCAAAAATATTATATTGTATCAAATTAATTGGCATATTTTCTGGAGTAGCTAGGAGGGGAATTTAGGAAAAACTGTAACATGGAGACAGGGTGTCATGTTACAGAGTGTTGCAGTGTTACAAAAGAGGAGAGGGTGGGGGTGTTGTTTATCCCTTATGATCCATTTTCCGGCTGCGCAAACAGGACACCTGTCCGGCCCGGAAGATGTTCGTCTGTCAGAATTTTAAATTGTCTAGATGAAACGCTTTATCTTTGTGTGGGTCCAAGAATATTTGGCCAGAAAATGGTAAGGCACGAAGGTCACAAAGGCACAGAGCTGGATATTCTCCAAAACCGGGTAACGGTTTTGGAGAAGGCTGCCTTTTCATTTGCCGCCTGCCCCGTGAAACAACTCCGAAGGAGTTCCCGATGGGGTTTCACTAGGGCTGCCCGGCAAATGAAAAAATACGCTCCTTGGTGCTTCTTCTCTCGTGAACTTTGTGTCTTTGTGGTTCCATTTTTCTTGTTTTTTCTGACAGAGTTTCACGGATAAGGCACTAACCCAAGGCCTCTCCCCCAATCCCCAGGTCCCGGATTTTACGGTACAGGGTCTGACGGCTCACGCCCAAGATGCTGGCGGCCCGGGTCTTGTTCCACCGAACCTGGCCCAGCACCTCCAGAATTCGGCGGGCTTCCGGGGTATGCGCATACTTTTCCAGTGAGGGGGACGTTCGGCCGGGCATGGCCTCTTCCGGGATATCATCGGCGGTAATCAGGGTACCCGGGCAGTTTATACAGGCCCACTCCAGCACGTGTTTTAACTGCCGGATATTGCCCGGCCAGTTTTTGTTCATGAATATGTCCAGGACCTCGGCCGAGACATCAGCAATGCTTTTTTTCAGCTCCCGGTTGAAATGGGCCAGGTAATGACGGATCAAAAGGGGAATATCCTCTTTTCGCTCCCGCAGGGGCGGGACCTGGAGCTCAACCACCTTCAGCCGGTAATACAGATCCTCACGAAAGCGCCCCTGCCTGACCATGTCGGCCAGGTCTTGATGGGTGGCAGCCACGATGCGGGCCTGCATGGGAATGGGTGTGTTTTCTCCCACCCGCTCGAAGCAGCGTTCCTCCAGGACCCGCACCAGCCGCTGTTGGAAGGTGGGCGGGATGTCTCCGATTTCGTCCAGAAAAACCGTGCCCTGACCTGCGGCCTCGAATTTTCCGGTCCGGGCCTTGACCGCGCCGGTAAACGCTCCTTGGACATGACCGAAAAGTTCGCTCTCAATCAGGGTTTGCGAAAGATCAGAGCAGCCGATCTTGACGAATGGCTTGTTTTTTCGAACCCCGACGTAATGCAGGCCTTCGGACACAAGCTCCTTGCCGGTGCCGCTTTCCCCGGTGACGATCACGGTGGAACTCACATCAGCCAGGATCTCGATACGCTGGATCACTTTCTGCATAATAAGTGACCGGCCAATAATATTTCGGACCCCTCGGCGGTTTTTCTTACTGTGCTGCAGCTCGGTTAAGGACTCCTCTTTTTGTTTAAGTTCCTCAGTCCTTTTGGCTACCAGTTTTTCCAAGTGATTCTGATAGTGCCTTACTTCAGCTTCAGCTGCCTTGCGCTGGGAGATATCCCGGCAGAAAAAAAGCACTGCTGGGCGGCCGTTGAATTCAATGCGGTGGGCGCTGACCTCCACCGGGAACTCTGATCCGTTTTTGACCGACTGCATACTTTCAAAGGTACTGGACCCTGTTTCCCGGATTCTGGTCATCCGCTGCTCAACCTGGTTTGCTTCCGCCGGAATGCAGGTATGGGCATAGTCCATTCCCAGCAGCTCTTCCCGATTATGCCCTGTCTGCCGGGTCATGGCTGCGTTGGCCTCTATGATCCGTCCCTTGAGATCACAGACAATCACTCCATCGGCTGTATGGGTGAACAGAGCCCGGTATCGGCTCTGGGATTCCAGGCGGGTTCGGGCCAGCTCCAGATGATTAGCTATCCTGGCCCGGACAATGGCCGGATTGAAGGGCCGGGTAATATAGTCCACAGCTCCCATATGCAAACCGCGGGTCTCGTGCTCCGCATCATCCAGGGCGGTGATAAATATGACCGGGATATCTGCGACTTCAGGGTCCTGACCTATGCGGGATAATACTTGGTAGCCGTCCATTTCCGGCATTTTGATGTCCAAAAGGATAATACTTGGAAACAGCCCGTCAGCCAGATGCTGCAGAGCTTTGGGGCCACTGCGGGCAAAGAATATCTCGTAGTCCGGTTGCAGGATGTCCGTGAGGACCTGAATATTGACCGGATCATCGTCTATTATCAGTATCTTGTTCATGGTCGGCTTTGCCTCCGGCACATCTGAAATACTTTTTGGGCCAAAGCGCCCAAAAAATGGTTTGTCGGATTGATCACGAATGAAACTTACGGAGGCCCCTTTTCCGTCATTGCCCGGCCCGGATAGTCCGAATATACCGGGATCAGGCTTCCCGGGCAATCTAGGGGAAAGCCTTACTATCTACTCTGGATTTTTGTCTTTTCGGGAATGACGGGCAAAGAAGGATCTTCATACGAGCCTTGCCTCCGGCACATCTGATTTCTTTTCCCAAAAGCGGGCAAAAAAAGTTGCCGGGTTAATACATCATCACGTATCCCGCATGGCCCGGAGCATTGTGTCCAGCCCGGCTTGGGCTGCGTCGAAATCCAGGTCCTGGATATGGGCTTCAATTCTTTGCAGATACGACTGCACCTGTGTATCTGTCAGCATCTGCCGTAAGGAGGCAAATATCTCCGGGGCCCGGGTATTGCCGTATGTCAAAGCCTGGCGCAGCTCGTCCACAATCTGATCAAGGCTTTCGCCAGCTGCAGATCTGGTCTCTTCAGCAGATTCATCCCTCCAGGTTGAGGAAAAATCCAGGCTTTCAATGGAGGCCAGCACCTGATTGAGCCGCTCTTCCAGCTGTTGGAAAAGGTGATGTTCAACCTGGGGGGAGCCTGCCTTGAAAGCTTGCTCCAGATCTTCCGCAGCCCGGCCCAGGTCTGTGGCTCCCAGGCTGCGAGCATTGCTTTTTAAGCTATGGGTTTTCAGCCGCAGCTCTTTCCAGTCCTCGCTGGCCAATTTGGCCCTGAAATCCTGCATCAGATGTCTGTTCTTCTGGGCAAAAAGGGCCAGGAGGCGGCAGTACAGGGTCCGGTTCTGGTTGGATCGCGCGAGCCCCAGTCCCTGGTCCAGGCCAGGCGGGTTGTCCAAAAGATCCCTTCCGGAAGGTGCGGGTAAGGCCGGAAGTGCTGGGGGCTCCGGAGTTTGGTCCCCGGCAGGAAGCCATTGTTTGATTTTGTGCACCAGATGGGTAGGATCAAAGGGCTTTTTGATATGGGCGTTCATCCCGGCCTTTAGGCATTGTTCCCTTTCTTCAGCCATGGCCCGGGCAGTGAGAGCAATAATGGGCACCATATTGCCGGTCTTGCGTACTTTGGCTGCTGCCTGGTAGCCGTCCATGCCGGGCATTTGCACATCCATAAGCACCAGATGAAAATGTGACCTGGCTACTGTGGCTAGGGCCTGGCTGCCGCTTTGGGCCTCCTGGACGATACATCCAGCTGAGGTGAGAGCTTCGCGGGCAATGCGGCGGTTGAGCTCATTATCGTCCACCAGCAGGATTTTGGCTCCCATAAGTGGGTCTGAGTGTTTGTTTTGTTGAAATCCATTGGTTTCTGTCTGAAATATGAAGATTTTTTCCTGGTATTTGTCAGGCAACCTGAACTCTGCTGTAAACACGAACCGGCTGCCGCCCTCTGGCCGATTTTCAGCCCAGATTTCTCCATGCATTATTTCCACCAGCTGCCTGCAGATGGTCAGTCCCAGGCCACTGCCTCCGTAGTGGCGGGTGGTGGATGCGTCTGCCTGAGAGAAAGCCTGAAAAAGACTGGGGATGTCTTCCTCAGGCAGGCCGATGCCGGTATCGCTGACAGTGAAGCAGAGGACACACCTCTGCTCAGAGCTGTGTTCCGTCGACACATGGACATGGATTTCCCCGGCATCTGTAAATTTTATGGCGTTGTTCACCAGATTGAGCAGTACCTGGCGCAGGCGCAGGGGGTCGCCCAGGAGTGAACAGGGTACATCAGAGTCAACGACCACAGTATATCCAAGACCTTTGGTGTGGACTTTCAACCTGGTCAAATCTGAGACATCGTTCAGTACATGCTTTAAGTCAAGCACAGCAGATTCAATGCGCATGGAGCCGGATTCAATGCGGGCCAAGTCCAGGATCTCATCCAGCAGCCGCAGCAAGGACCGGGCCGAACGGTTGATCTGCCGGAGATCATCGCGGCACCCGGCCGGTAGATTCTGGCCCAGGAGCAGATCGCTTAATCCGATGATGGCGTGCATAGGTGTCCGGACCTCGTGACTGATATTGGCTAAGAATTCGCTTTTGGCTCTGTTGGCGGACTCGGCCGCGTCTCTGGCCTCCACCAGCCTGGCGGTCCGCTCGGCCACCTGGTTCTCCAGTTCAATGTTCTGTTCCCGCACCAACCGTTCATTTTCCCGCACTGCAGCCAGCTCCCGGTCATAGGCCGACTCCCGGTCTTTGCGCAGAACAATAATCTGATCGGCCAGGGCCAGGGATATCAGAAACACCATCCAGACCATGGCTGCGGGATAAATATTCTCAATCCAGGAATGGCCGGTCAGAAGGCCGAGGCGAGACAGAAACATCATGCTGACCACCACAATGGTAGACAGCCAGGCAGTCAGGTAATAGTAGGCGGGACGGTATCTTTTCAGGCCGAGAAGGATGCTTATGCTTATAAAAATAATAAAGTTAACCTGACTGAGGCCTAAGGATACAATACCCTTCCACTGAGGGGACATCAGGGACATGAAAGCCATAACCAGCGCGTTGATCACCATCAGCCCGATGATGATACCGTGCCAGCGGGGTGTATTGCGGCGGGTATGCAAAAAGCCGGAGGCAAAAGCCAAAGCAGAAATCCGCTGCAGGCCAAAGGCCAGAAAAATGCCCTCCAAAGTCAGCCACTTGTGCTGAGCAGGAACATAAGACTGAATGACCCCTTCACTGAGCCCATGGGTCAAAAGCAAAGAACCGATGAAGAGGGCAAAAAACGCATGGCTCTTGTCCCGGAGCACGACCGCAGTCAAGATATAATAGAGCATCATGAACAGAATAATGCTGTAAAAGGCGTGCCGAAGCAGGGACAGGTTCTGGGCATAGTCGGTATAGGCCTGGGCTGAAAAAAGCTGCACCGGGAGCAAAAGCAGATTCTTATTGTCAAAGCGCAGGTAGATCGTGATCTCTCGGGCCTTAGGTATGGACAGGGGCAATACCGGATAGGGAGAGAAAACCGGTCGCTCATGAATGGGGATCAAATTCCCGGAGCTGCTTTGAATGAAACCGGCTCCCGTATCCTTTGGCACATACAGGCGGACATCGTTGATGTAATATGAATGGATCCGGAGATAGCAGTTCTTTGCAGTATGACCGGCATTGATGAGACGCAACCGGGCCCAGTACACAAAATCAGGATATCCCAGATGAGGCACCGGGGAGGAAGCTGGTCTGAACTGATGCTCATAATCTGGTCCGCTGACGTCTTGAATGGTCAGCCGACCGCCTGGATCCTTCAGCAATTCCAGACGGGATCCAAGACTGTACTGGTCAAAGCCTTGCTTTAAGATAACTTCCTGGCCGGCCCGGGCCGAGCCGCAATGCAGCGAAAACACTGCAGCTGTCAGAAAAAAGAGCATTCTGAAAAGAGGGTGTGATTTGACCAGGTGCATGCAATTTGATGTACACCTATTCGCCTGATAAGGTCAAAAAAATTGAAATCACTATACCCTATAATAATGTTGTGTTTTGCCTGATACTGAGTGTTTTGTGAGTATTACTCAGGCTGGAGATCAAAATGACAATGCCCTCAATCAAATCGGCGGGCGGACAAACAGGTGCCGTCATCCAAAGACTTGGATGGAGGATTTCTTGATCGTTGTCGTCAACAGACTATAGGTAGCTTATCTTTTAAAAGCGCGAACATAAAAAAAATCCAGAGGTCACAAACAATGTTTCAAGATTGCTTGTAAGCCCCTGGATTTATTGAAATGCCGGGGGAGGGATTCGAACCCTCACGCTCCAAGGAGCGCGGGATTTTGAGTCCCGTGCGTCTACCAATTCCGCCACCCCGGCCAACTTTTTTGTTTATAAGGGACTCGGATCCTGCTGTCAACAGGGCAAGAGTATTCGTTCAGAGATGCCTGAGGCTGATGAAGCTGCTGGCCTCCAAGTAAGGAATATGGGAGAATCCATGACCAAGAATGAGAATATACGAAGGAGCATTTATGCGTTTGGACGATGAATACATCGATGGGCTGATCGGCTACATACAATCCGGGGAGCTGAGTGAGGATTTTGAACACTCATCTGAAGAGCGGCGTTACGAGATTCTGGACTTTTTAGAAAAGGTCATGGAACTCGGCGAAGTTGCCGATGAAACGGCTACCAAAATCATATTTAAGAACACCCAGCTGGGTCAAGTTATGGGGGAAAAGACCCAGAAATAACGCTGCCCATTGGGTCCGACCGGATATTTCATCTCCCGGTGGAACTTCCATCCACAGGGACAGTTCTGGCCTGGATTCCAGCTTTGATTGGAAAAAATCACCACCCGCCCCTGGGGGCTGAGCATGGGCTGGACCAGGGGCAAAAGCTGGGTCCACGGGCACATCGCCCGGCTGAGGATAAGGCTGGCCGGTGGCTGGTCAAGATCTTGCGTCCGGCAGATGCGAACATATGTGCGGGGCAAGCTCAGAGTCCGCACAGTGTGATGGAGAAAGAGTCCCCGTTTTTGACGGGGCTCAACCAATAGGTACTCCCCAGGGGGCCAGACAATGCGCAGGGGAATTCCCGGCAGTCCGGCACCGGCCCCCAAATCCAGGCCCAAGGGATCTTGGGGCAGGTCCAGCTGGGGCAAGAGTTGGGCCAGGTAGAGGCTGTCCTTGATCAAGAGTTGGTATGCGGACTGCCAGTCCTGCTTGCCGATGAGATTGATCTTTGTGTTCCAGGCCAAAAGCTCCGAGATATACAGAGCCATAAGCTGCAGAGATTTTGTGTCCAGCCAGGGAAACTCCGGCCGGGCAATCCGGCTCAGCTCCTCAACCGGGACCGCTTTGGACTGCCCCATTCCGCGCTTTACCTTTGTTTCGTATTCAGGTACAAGTTTTGGTTTTCTATTTTGAGATCAACCCAGGGAGAAGTCAATGCGTGAGCAGACCACGGCGTATACGAGCGTGCTCTTTTCCGGGCAGGGATCCCAGGAAAAGGGCATGGGCCGCGATCTGGCCGAATCCGATGCCCAGATAATGGACTTATGGCGGACTGCGGAAAAGAAGTCCAAAGCCGGGCTGCGGGAGATTTTCTGGGACGGCGATGAACAGGCCATGACCCAGACCCGTTATCAACAGCCGGCTTTGTTTGTGACCGGCATCAGCCTGTGGCGGCAATTGGCTGCCTCCCTTTCCCCTTCGTTTCTGGCCGGGCACAGCGTGGGAGAATTCACTGCCTTGGCTGCGGCCGATGTTCTGGCTGTCGAAGAGGCTTTGGATTTGGTCTGCCTGCGGGGACGGTTGATGTTTGAGGCCGGAGAATACCGTTCCGGATCTATGGCTGCTGTGCTCAAACTTGATGAGGACCAGGTACGTTCCGTTGTCCGTCAAGCCGGGGACGAGACCGGCGAGGAACTCTGTGTAGCCAATTGCAACAGTCCGCAGCAGATCGTGATCAGCGGAGCCAGAACGGCAGTTGACCGGGCTCTGGACATGGTCCGGGATATGAAAGGGCGGGGCAAGGAGCTGCCGGTGAGCGGCGCCTTTCACTCCCGCCTTATGCAGGAACCGGCCGCGGAACTGGCCAAGGTGATGCAAAAGATGGACTGGCAGGGGCCGAAGATCCCTGTGCATCTCAACGTTACCGCCCAACCGGCCAAAACAGCCCAGGAGATCCGTGAGGCCATGAGCAAGCAGATGATATCTCCTGTGCTGTGGTCTCAGCTTATCTTGGACCAATGGGCCAAAGGGGCGCGCACCTGGTGGGAGCTGGGGCCGAAAGGCGTGCTGATCCGTCTTATGCGGCATATTTTAAGCGACCAGGTGGATCCCTGGGAAGCGGATTACGTCTGTACCCAAGATGGTGTGGCCCAGGTACGCGAGCGATACACAGAAGCCAGCGCCCAAGGTGGAATCTAGTTTTATACGTGTCATATGACCTCATTATTTGATATGGGACGCGATGCGAGCTTATACATTACTCCGTGACATATTACAGGCGGCAGTGGTCAAGCAAGACTTACAATGGCCGGAAAAGGCCGGGATTGAGCCGCCCAAGGACAAGGCCCATGGAGACTTGGCCTCCAATGTAGCTATGATCCTGGGCAAAAAGGCGGGGATGCCCCCTCGAGAGTTGTCCGGCCGCTTGGCCGAAGAGATCATGGCCGCTGACCCCAGGATTGAAAGAGCTGAGGTCGCAGGACCGGGGTTCATCAATGTCTTTTTTTCCAATACCTTTTGGCAGCAAACTGTTTTTGATATTTATGATCAGGCCCAGGGCTATGGCTGCAGCCAAGAAGGCCAGAACACCCAGGTTCAAGTGGAATACGTCTCGGCCAATCCTACTGGGCCGTTGCATATCGGTCACGCCCGGGGAGCGGCGGTGGGGGACAGCCTGACCCGCATTTTGCGGGCGGCCGGATACCAGGTCAGCACGGAATATTATCTCAATGATGCCGGACGCCAGATGAGCTTGCTGGGTAAGTCCATTTGGGCCCGCTATCAGCAGGTTTGGGGCAAAGATATACATTTTCCCGAGGACGGATACAAAGGATCCTATATCCTGGACCTGGCTCGGGAGCTCCGGGATGATCAGGGTGATCGATTGCTGTCCATGCAGGAGAATGATGCGGTGGCCACCTGCCGGGATTGGGGCGTGGACCGTATTTTGGCCGGGATTAAGGCTGATCTGGAGATGTTCCGGGTGGAGCATCAGGTATGGTTCTCGGAGAAAACTCTGGTCCAATCCGGAGCTGTGGAGCAGACCCTGCAGAACCTGCAGGCTTCCGGCCTGGCCTATGAGCAGGACGGGGCCCTATGGTTCGCCAGCACACAGTTCAAAGACGATAAGGACCGGGTCCTGCGCAAGTCCGACGGTGAGCTCACCTATTTTGCCTCGGACATTGCCTATCATGCAGACAAGTTTTCCCGGGGCTTTGACCAGTGTATCGATGTCTGGGGGGCTGATCATCACGGGTATGTGCCCAGGATGCGGGCCGCAGTTCAGGCCTTGGGTCGAGGAGCCGAGGATTTGCACGTTGTCCTCATCCAATTGGTCAACCTGCTGCGCAGGGGTGAGCAGGTGACAATGTCCACCCGCTCCGGGCAATTCGAGACCCTGGCCGATGTGGTTGATGAAGTGGGGACGGATGCGGCCAGGTTCATCTTTTTGACCCGCAAGAGCGACAGTTCACTGGATATGGATCTGGATCTGCTCAAGGAGCAGACTATGGACAATCCGGTCTATTATGTGCAATACGCCCATGCCCGGATTTGCTCTATGCTGGCCAAGGCCGAAGAACGGGGCATACGGGCCGGACAGCCCGAGGACAAGATCCTTCAGCGCTTAGACACTGAAGAGGATCTGGTGCTCCTGAAGATGCTGGAACGGTTCCCGGATGCTGTCCAAGGGGCGGCCAGAACCTTGTCCCCGCACCATATCAGCTTTTATCTCCTGGAGTTGGCCGGAGCTCTGCATAGGTACTACAATAGGCATCCGGTTTTGAGTTGTGGCCAGGAAGAGCTGGCTCGAGCCAGATTGCACCTGATGTGCTGTGTGGCTCAAGTGGTGCATAACGGTTTGCAGCTTCTGGGAGTCTTTGCTCCAAGGGCCATGTAGGGGGCGTGTATCGGGTATTTGGAGATACTTGTTCGTAAGATGGCCGGAGCCATAAATAAAGACGTCCCCGGGGAGGACCCTGGGAACGCAGAAGATTTCCTACTGCAGTCTTGGTCTCGAAGACTTTTATGAGCAAAAATACATGAGCTCCTCAAAGGCCCAAACCAGCAAAAAAGGCGCCCCAGGCAGCAAGGGGAGCCCAAAAAAGAAGCAGAGCAAAAAAGGCAAATCCATCCAGTTTCAGCTGACTTGGTCTGGGTTGATTTCTTGGGGGGTGTTCGCTTTTGTGGTCGTGGCCTGGGCCTTTATACTCGGCGTTCTGGTAGGCAGGGGATACCAGCCGGAGACCTTCTTGCCTTTGGTTTCCGAGTATATGCCAGGCGATGCACAGCCCAAAGAAGGCGACCAATCTGCCCAGAACCCAGTGTTCAGCGCCCAGGAGCTTGGTTTTTTCGAGTCCTTGCAGCAGGAAGCAACAAGTGAAGCTCAAGAACCGGTGCGGGCACAGCCTCAAGACAAGCCCGAGGAAAAATCCAATACTGGGGCTTTGGCGACAAATGACAGAAAGGACTATGTGTATGAATATCAGGTAGGAGCCTTTAAACGCCGCAGTCAGGCCGAGGCCTTACAGAAGGGCTTGGCCGATCGTGGATTTACAGCTGATGTGGTCAGAAGCACGGTCCAAGGCGCAGACTGGTACCGGGTTTTGGTGCATTATACCGGCCAGGCCTCGGACGTGGAGGCTTTCACCTCCCGCTTGCGGCAAGCGGGGGTGAAGAAATTCTTTTTGCGCGGCAAAAAAGCGCAATGACCAATATCCAGGAGGAGTCTGTATGGACGATGGAAGTAGCGACAGACATACCGGCTTGGTTTGGAAATTTGGGAATATTTTGGCATTGCCCGGGCCTTCCGAGTTTTGGCCCTGACATTCAGAGGAGGTCTGATCATGACATTTGTACCCCGCGAGTGCTTTTTTACCAAAGGAATCGGTCGTCATAAGAACAAGTTGCAGTCCTTTGAGCTTGCCTTGCGAGATGCCGGCATTGAAAAGCAAAACCTGGTGTATGTATCCAGTATATTTCCTCCCAAGTGCAAGATCGTCAGCTTAGAGGAAGGGATCGATAAGTTGCAGGCCGGGCAGATCACCTATTGCGTCATGGCCAGAAACGCAACCAATGAAAAAGGCAGGCTGGTGGGGTCCGCAGTGGGTATGGCCTTCCCGGCGGATGAGAGTCACTACGGGTATATATCCGAGCATCACGCCTTTGGAGCAGAAGAACAGGAAATCGGTGACTTTGCCGAGGATTTGGCTTCAACCATGCTGGCCACCACCCTGGGTATCGATTTCGACCCGGAAAAGGACTACGATGAGCGACGGCAGATCTATCGCATGAGCGGGGGGATTGTTGATTCAGCCTCCGCCCCCTGTGTGACCCGGGGGGTTGCCGGACTGTGGACCACAACCATTTCGGCAGCTGTCTTTTTGCCCTAAGCGAGCTGACTGCGCGAAAGATACGATGCTTCCTGCCACCTTGAGCAGAGCTGGACAGAGGGAAAGTATGTATTCCTATTTGGATCTTGAAACCCACAACGGACAACGGATAGACGTCTGGCCTGTACCCTATGAAGGCACGGTCAGCTTTGGTCGGGGAACCAGTCAGGGCCCGGAAGCCATCCTGAGGGCCAGTGCGGAGATCGAGACCTGGGATGAGGAACTGGGTCAGGATCTGGCCGATCTGGCCCACTTCGCTGCCTGGTCCGCTTTTGAGCCTCCGGTATCCGGACCTGAAGAGGTCTTACGTTGTATGCAGGAGGAGATGGCCTCCATCTGCACCCCGGAATCCTTTGTACTTACCTTGGGCGGTGAGCACAGCGTGGCTCTGGCCCCTATCCGGGTTTATCAGGGATTGTTTCCGGATCTGGTCGTGTTGCAGATTGACGCCCACGCCGACCTGCGGGAGTCCTTCCAGGGCAGCCCCTATTCCCACGCCAGTGTCATGGCCAGGACCAGGGAACTGGGTATCCCTGTGGCCCAGATCGGAATACGCAGCCTATCTCAGGAAGAATCACAGCGCATAGCCAGGGAGACCAGACAGGAGATTTTGACTTTGTTCGCCCACAATCTGCCCAGCCCGGAACAGGCAGCGGCCCAGGTGCGGGAGTTCATCGGGGAAAGACCCTTGTATATCAGCTTCGACGCCGACGGGCTGGATCCATCTATCCTGCCCGGGACAGGCACTCCGGAACCAGGGGGGCTTTCCTTCTCCTGGCTGCACAGGTTCTGGCCATTATTCTTGGGCAAGTGCCGTCTGGTGGGCATGGATTTTTGTGAGCTCGCACCCCTGCCCGGAGCCGGAGTGGTCTCTGAGTCAGTAGCTGTCAGGTGCATCAACAGGATACTGACCGCCTCTTTGGGGCAAGGAGGCGCCGATGCCTCAGGCTGAAGGCCGCATTTTTGCATTCAAGGGCCATGAGGAGATCCGGCCCGATCTTTTGGAGACCTTCCCTTTTCAGGGCCGGGATCAGTATATCAAGACCGAAACCCGGGAGTTTGTTGCTGTCTGTCCCTTCAGCGGACTGCCGGATTTCGCCCATCTGATTATTGAGTACTACCCGGAAGGCGGGCTGTGTATCGAGCTCAAATCCCTCAAGTACTACATCACCAGCTTCAAGGACGTGGGCATATACCAGGAAGAGGCCACCAGAAGGATGCATCAGGATCTGGGCCGGGTTTTGAATACAAAGCGCCTGCAAGTGACCACAGTGTATAATGTCCGAGGAGGATTCACCACCACTGCCGTGCAGGGCGGGCTCTGAAGACGGATGACGGAGAACAGAGGGCAGAAGACAGAGAGCAGAAGACAGAGGGTAGAGGGCAGGGCCATGATTGGGCCCAGACGAGTAGTTCGATTGCGTATAAAACTGGCCTGCTTTGTTCGTCATTTTCGCATACAGGTATTTTCATGAGTGCAGCCCATAAAGCCCCAAGCAGCCCTATGGCTTTGGCCATATTGGTCAGTCTTTTTTCCGGCAGCCTGGTCCTGGCCGCGATTTTGGCCACCAAGATCATCACTGTGGCCGGTTTGACCGTACCGGCCGGGGTTTTGGCCTATGCCCTGACCTTTATCTGTACTGATGTCATCGGAGAGGTATGGGGCAAACAGCGGGCCAGGGAGGTCGTGGGAGCCGGCTTTTTGACCCTGATCGGGGCCTTTGGGCTGATCCAGGTGGCCTTGCACTGGCCTCCGGCCGGCTTTTGGCAAGGCCAGGAGGCGTTTGCTGCTGTCCTGTCCACTACTCCGCGGATTATTTTGGGATCATTATCTGCCTATCTGGTAAGTCAACTTGCCGATGTCTGGATTTTTCATGCCTGTAAACGTTTGACCAAGGGCAGGCATTTGTGGCTGCGCAACAACCTGTCCACCGCCCTCTCTCAACTCCTGGACACTCTTATCTTTATCAGTATTGCCTTTGGAGGGCTTATGCCTTTGCTGCCCCTTATTGTGGGACAGTGGGTGGTCAAACTGGCTATTGCGGCTGTGGATACCGGGGTGGTCTATCTTCTGGTCTGGGGTCTGGGGGCACAGGGGTGGCCCAAAAAATTCCGTGAGCCGGCCTGATGCAAACCCTTGATCTCCGCGTGGAGCGTCTGGTCTGGAGAGGACGGGGGCTGGCCCGGCTGGACAGCGGTCAGGTGGTGCTCATCGAGCCGGGAGTTTTCCCTGGAGAGCTGGTTCGGACCCATGTTTTTCAGGCCAAGGCCGATTATCTTCAGGCCAGGTGGACAAAGATCCTTTCCCCGCATTCCGGCCGACGGCCGCATCCATGTTCTCTGGCCGATATGTGCGGAGGGTGCAGATTCGGGTGGCTTGTGCATAGGGAGCAACTGCGGCTGAAAACCGAAGTGGTGGACAACGAACTGCATAGGGCCCTGCCCAAGGAAGTCAGCAACAGACTTCCTCAGGTCCAAGCGGTTTCCAGCCCCAAAAAGTGGCGTTACCGGTGGCGGGGACAGATGCATGTTCATCAGGGCCGGGCGTGTATGATGCCCTTGCAGGGAGGCGATCCCCTCCCCTGTCCGGATTGCCTCTTGCTGGCCAAACCCTTGAGCCGTCAGATCCCTGGATTGTGCTCTCAAATGAACGACGGCAGGCTCTCTTTGGCCGCCAGTCCGGCCACGCTGCAGGCGGCCAGAATTGGGGATCCTGTCCTTCTGGATCTGCCCCTGTCCGGCATTGGCCTGGATATACGGGTGCCGTCGGATGTTTTTTTTCAAGCCAACTGGGCCGGGAACCAGCTCTTGGTTGATTGTGTCTGTTCGCACATTGATCCCACCTGGAAGGTGGCTGATTTGTATGCCGGAGCAGGAAACTTCGCCCTGGCCCTTGGGCAACAAGGCAATCCGGTCCTGGCCGTGGACAGCGATCCCCGGGCGGTGCAGGCCGGGCAGGACAATGTCCGTAGGCTGGGTCTTGACCGGGTCCGGTTTCTTCGCCGCAACCTGGCCAGGGAGCCCATAAGGCGCAGGCTGTTTAAGGAGAATGTGCAGGCCGTGGTTGTTGATCCGCCCCGGACCGGGGCAGGGAAAAGGCTGGCCCAGAACTTGGACCTGCCAGGATTGCAGCGCATGGTGTGGGTGTCCTGCGATGTAGTCAATACCTGCCGGGATCTGAAGCCCTTTATAGCTCAGGGCTGGAATATCAGCAGTATTTTCATCTATGATTTGTTTCCTCAGACCTGGCATGTGGAAACAGTGTTTATTCTGGATCGGGATGCATCGTGATGGAGAGCGCGCAGGAGGAATCATATGCTAAGTGATGATATACAGCGGCCCTGGCTGGGAAGCTACGATCCAAATGTCCCTCCTCACCTGGAATATGAGACCCTGCCATTGTTTGAGTACCTGGACCGGGCAGCCGCAAGGTGTCCGCAGCGCACAGCCCTGGCCTTCCAGAATCTGCGCCTGGGATATGCCCAGCTCAAAGATCAGGCCGAGACCGTGGCCGCCAATTTGCAAAGCCTGGGAGTGGTCAAGGGAGACAGAGTGGCCATCATGCTCCCTAATCTGCCCCAGACAGTGATTGCCTACTGGGGAGTGCTCAAAGCCGGAGGTGTTGTGGTCATGACCAATCCTTTGTACATGGAAAAGGAACTGGTCCATCACATTACCGATTCCGGAAGCCGGATCATGATCACTCTGGACCGGCTGTGGCCCAAAGTCTCCTCTCTGTGGTCCAAGCTGGAACTCAGCACTGTGATCACCACCTCTGTGGCCGACGGCCTCCGCTTTCCCCTGAATCTGCTCTACCCCATCAAGGCTCGCAAGGAGAAAACCGCGGTTTCCGTACCCCACGACGGAAAGCATGTCTTGCCTTGGAAGGTCCTGGCCAAGAAAAAGACCGTCTTTGAGCCGGTGTCCATAGATCCCAGTCAGGATCTGGCTGTGCTGCAGTATACCGGAGGCACAACCGGAGTAGCCAAAGGGGTTATGCTCGGACACGACAATATGGGGGCCAATGTCCAACAGTGTGCGGCGGTTTTGCACGCCATAGGGGATGAGCCGGAGGTCTTTCTGGGCCTTTTGCCGTATTTTCATGTCTACGGCCTGACTGTTTGCATCAACTTTGCCACTGCCCTGGGCGCGACTGTGGCTCCCTATCCCCAGTTTGTGCCCCAGGAGGTGCTCAAGGCCATAGACAAGGTCAAGCCGACTATCTTTCCTTCAGCTCCGGCTGTATTTAATGCCCTGTTGCAGCAGAAAAACATTAAAAATTTTGATCTGCGTTCCATCCGTTACTGCGTCACCGGATCGGCACCCATGCCGGTAGAGCTGGCTAAGCAGTTCAAGGATTTGACTGGTGCGGAAATCATCGAGGGATTCGGGCTCACCGAGACATCTCCGGTCACCCACCTCAACCCCCTGCGGGGCCAGCGAAAGACCGGATCCATCGGGCTGCCTTTTCCAGACACAGACGCCAGCATCGTGGATACAAAGATGGGCACCGAGCACTTGCCCCCGGGACAGGTGGGGGAGTTGGTTATTCGCGGACCCCAGGTTATGCACGGCTATTGGGGGCGGCCCGAGGAAACCGCAGAAGCCCTGCGCAACAATTGGCTGTACACCGGGGACATCGCCTCCATGGATGAAGAGGGCTATTTCTTTATTGTGGACCGCAAAAAGGACCTGATCATCTCCGGTGGATACAATATCTATCCCCGAGAGATCGATGAAGTTCTGTACGAGCATCCCCAGGTGGCTGATGCCGTCTGCGTGGGCGTCCCGCACAAGACAAGGGGGGAGATCATCAAGGCCTATATTGTTCCCAAGGAAGGTGCGGAGATAGACAAAAAAGAGATTACGGCCTTTTGCCGCCAAAAATTGGCCAACTATAAGGTGCCTAAAAAAATCGAGTTTCGCCAAGAGCTGCCCAAGACCATCGTGGGCAAGGTCTTGCGGCGGGTATTGCGGGAAGAGGTGGAGGCGGAAGGGAAAGAGAGCAGTGGACAGAAGATAGAGGGCTGAAGACGGAAGACTGAGGTCAGCGCCGCCTCTGCCGGGAGACCGCCAGTTTGATAGAAAGGCTTTCCCCTAGTACCGTGTCTTATAAGTTCTGTCCCATATAGAGGCAATTTGTAATGTTGATTTTCTTCGAAACTTGACCCACTATTCAACGACACGGAAATACGAAATACGAAATACGAATATCGATATTCGAATTTAATAAACTTATAAATGAAATAAAACCAATTGCCAAAAATTGAGGCAATATTTTTGAGACGCAGTACTGGATTGCCCGGCGAGTCTGATCCCGGTGTATTCGAATGGTCCGGGCCGGGCAATGACGGAGGGACCGGACCTGCGCGCGTTTCATGCCTTATCAATCCGGCAGTGCCTTTTTTGCCCTCTTTGGGGCAAAAAATATCTTCAGATTTGCCGGAGGCAAAGATGAAACCTGAACACTTTGAGTCTTGTTTAATACGAGCGATCACATTTTACCGTCCATAAAGTGCGATCTACGAACGTAGTAAGTCCTCCAGGGCCTGGGCAATATGGGTCTGGTCAATGCCTGCCTCTCTGCGCAGGGTGGAACAGGGACCATGACCGATGAAAGTATCCGGCAGGCCCAGCCGCTTGACTTCCAGGCCGGTAAGGAGGTTGGCGTCCGCCAAAAATTCCACAACTGCAGATCCAAATCCTCCGGCTAAAGCGTTTTCCTCCACCAGAAGCAACTTTTTGACCCCATGCACCAATTTCCGGATGTCCTCTTCCGGCACTGGTTTGATAAAGCGGGCGTTATGCAGACTTATGCGCCTTTGCGTCTTTCCTTCCAGATCTTCTATGGCCTGTAAAGCTGGATATACCCGGCTGCCCACGGCCATAACAGCTGCGTCCCGGCCCGATTTGAGGATTTCTGTTCGGGCGTAAGGAATCACAGCAGGCTGTTCCAGCAGAGCATGCCCCGGGCCCACGCCCCGGGGATAGCGCACGGCAACCGGACCGGGATGATCGACAGCCATGGCCAGCATGGATTGGAGCTCAGGTTCGTCCTTGGGGGCCATAAGGGTCATGTTGGGGATGTGCCGCAGATAGCTCAGATCAAAGGCCCCGTGGTGAGTAGGTCCGTCCTCGCCCACCAATCCGCCGCGGTCCAGGCAGAAAGTAACCGGCAGATTCTGCAGACAGACGTCGTGGACGATTTGATCATAGGACCGCTGCATAAATGTGGAATAAATGGCCACCACAGGCTTGAATCCCTGGCTGGCCAACCCGGCGGCAAAGGTCACGGCATGCTGTTCGCAGATGCCTACATCGAAAAAACGGTCCGGGAACTGTTCTTTGAAGTCTCCAAGGCCGGTGCCTTCGGGCATGGCTGCACTGATGGCCACGATTTTGGAGTCATTTTGGGCCAGAGCGCACATGGTGTGGCCAAAGACTGCGCTGTAGTTTCCTGGAGAGTTCTGGGATTTGGCCGGACTTTCTCCGGTTTCCGGCTCAAAGCAGCCCACACCGTGGAAATGGGTGGGGTTGGATTCAGCCGGTTCGTACCCTTTGCCTTTGACGGTGACCACGTGCACTAAGACCGGGCCGCGGATCCTGCTGACCTGGTCAAAGACGTTGGTCAATTGCCGCAGATTGTGGCCGTTGATGGGGCCGACGTAGGTGAATTTGAAGGCCTCAAAGAGCATTCCCGGGGTGAAAAGGTTCTTCAAGGACTCCTCACTGCGGCGGGCGTAATTGACCAGATCTTGGCCTATGCGGGGGACTTGCAGCAGTTTGGCCTTTATGTCCTCCTTCAGGCGCAGGTAGCGTTCATCGGCCAGAGTGCGGCTGAAAAAAGAGGATAAGGCGCCTACATTCTTGGATATGGACATCTCGTTGTCGTTGAGGACCACGATCAGGTCCCGGTCCAGATCGCCGGCCTGGTTGAGACCCTCATAAGCCATACCAGCGGTCATGGACCCATCCCCGATAACAGCCAAGACCTTGTTGGCCTTATGCGCAAGATCACGGCCTACTGCCATGCCCAAGGCCGCGGAGATGGAGGTGCTGGAATGGCCCACTCCGAAATGGTCGTACACAGACTCCCCCCGGCGAGGGAAACCGCTGATTCCCTGAAACTGGCGCAGGGTCTGGAATGCCTCTCGGCCTTGGGTCAGGATCTTGTAGGCATAGCTCTGGTGGCCCACATCCCAGATAATAGGATCCTCTTCCGGATCAAAGACCTGCAGCAAGGCCAGGGTCAACTCCACCACACCAAGGGATGGGGCCAGGTGCCCCCCGGTTTTGGATACAGTGGAGACAATTTCCTCGCGCAGCTCTTGGGCCAGTCTCTCCAGGTCGGTGAGCTGCAAGTCCCGGATCTGGGCCGGATCAGTGATTTGGGCTAATAGTGGGGATTGGGTATCAATCATATGCTGTTACCAATACAATCGGTTTGATGAAAATGAAGAGCTAAAGACACTCCATGTTGCTGAGAATTAGCCCGTGGTTGCGAGGAGCTTTCGATGCAGAATTTTTAAAAGGCTATAGTATCATTGCAAACGAGGCCTCAGCAAGAATGAGGACCGGTTATAATTCTTTTCTTGCTCGTATGAAACGAGATTTACCTCGAAGAGGGCCTGCCCTTGGGGGCACGGGCGGCCTACTTACGAGCCGGGTTTTTGCGTAGGGCGGGCTTGACCCCAAGCCCTGCCCTTTTGATAGAAAGGCTTTCCCATAGATTGCCCGGCGAGTCTGATCCCGGTGTATTCGGACTGTCCGGGCCGGGCAATGACGGAGAAGGACATCCGTAAGTTTCATCCTTGATCAAACTGGTGGCTTCTTAGGAATAACAAATAACCAATAACGAATAACAGACCGCCATAGACGGCGCTGAAACCTGAATATCTCTGGGACCTTACACCTGAGAACACAATGAATGTGGGGCTATTCCACCCGGTCCATGATGTATTCGGCCAGCTCCCGGAGAAAGTCGATCTGATGTCCCTGGTAGGATTTTACCGCAGCCAGGGCCTCTCGAACCATGGCCTGTCCCAGGCGGCGACTCCCTTCCAGGCCGATGAGGGCCGGATAGGTTGCCTTGCCCTGGGTCAGATCGCTGCCCACTGGCTTACCCAATTTTTCCGCCTCTCCGACCAGATCCAAGATGTCGTCAGCCACCTGAAAGGCCAGTCCAACGCACTCCCCGTATCTGGTCACTTTTTCCAGGTCCCGCTTTGACGCCTTTCCCAGCATGGCCCCGGCCCGGCATGAAGAACGAATCATAGCCCCGGTCTTCATAGCGTGCATGGTTTGCAAATCGTCCAGCTCCACCTCTTTGCCCCCGCTTAAGCTCATGTCCACCACCTGCCCTCCGACCATCCCTCGGGGACCGGCGGCATGGGAGATATCCAGGGCGGCCCGGCGGACCACATCCGCCGGCAGAGGGGCGGAGAGCATGAGGGTGAAGGCCTCGGTAAGCAGGCCGTCTCCAGCCAATATGGCCACGGCCTCGCCGTGCTGGACATGATTCGAGGGTTGCCCTCGGCGCAGGTCGTCATTGTCCATGGCCGGCAGGTCGTCGTGGACCAGAGAGTAGGTATGGATAAGTTCCAACCCAGCGGCAAAGGGGACTATATCGGGCGTGGATTGACCGAAAAACTCTCCCCAAACCAGACACAGAACCGGCCGGATACGTTTGCCTCCGGCCAAAAGGCTGTAGCGCATGGCCTGAACCAGGGAGGAGGGTATATATTCATCCTCAAGGCAGGAGGCCAAGAAACTGTCCATTTCCCGGCGGTGAAAATCAAGAGTCTGTTTCAGGGTCGATGTGGTCATGTGGGGGTCCTTCCTCTTGGTCTAGGTCTTGAAGCAGGCCTTGGGAATAGATCTGGACCTTGTGCTTGGCGTCCTTGATGTGCTCCCGGCACGATTTGGCCAGGGCTGTCCCTTCCTGGAAAAGGGCCACGCCCTTTTCCAGGGGAAGGTTTTCGTCCTCCAGCTGGGCCACGATGTCCTGCAGACGGGCCAGCTGCTGTTCAAAGCTAGGTGTGTCGGTTTTGGAGCTCATATGCAAAGTTCTTATGGGTTTTCTGTAAGAATGGTCTCATGGACATAGCCGGCAATGCGATCCACGCTGTCCAGGAGGAACGGAGTCAGGACCATGACCCTCTCAAAAATGTCATAAATGCTCTCTGCTTTGTATTCATGGGCAATTTCGTTGCGGAGCATCCGGATGTGGACAAAGTCCTGAGCTGAAGAAATGACTCCCCGTTTATCCGCCCTGTTTATCCGGTCCCTGACGGTTCCGCTTTCCTCCAGTTCATAGGCATCCAGGTAACGAAAGACTTTTTGCACGACGAGATCGCTCAGCCGGGCAAAACGGCTGGTCAATGCCTCGTAGCTTTCCAGTTCCTCTGGATCCAGAGAAGCATCGATAGGTATCTGCACACATTTGGTATGCGAATAGCGCAAGACGTCTCGGGCCTTGTACAGTTCCTGGAGTTCAGCCAGCAGGGCTTGTATTATATCACTCATCTCAGTTCCACACTGTTTTTCAAGGCTTCGCGAACAAAGGGGGCCTGAGTGTCTGTGGCAATGAGAAGATCAATCTTCTGTTCGTCCATTTTCTCAAATATTTTGGCTTTCATATCCAGCTTGTCTTGCAGGGTGATTTTTGTAGAAAAGATGAGCAGATCGATATCTCCGCCTCGTTTGCTGTCATTTGCCCTGGAGCCGAAGAGGTAGATTCTGGCCTGGGGGTCGAGAGCGAAGACAGCGTCCTTGATGATCTGTTGTTCAGAGTCTGATATGCGCATGGAAGAATGCATTGCCCGATTATTTTTGCCTGACCACTGAGGCCTCGTATGAAACAAAAACCAATAACAGGCCGCCAGAGGCGGCACTCGTATGATCCACTTCGTCCGTCATTCCCGCGAAGTGGAAAATCCAGAGCAGATAGAAAAGCTTTTTTCTAGATTGCCCGGAGAGTTTGATCCCGTTGTGTTCGAAGGGTCCGGGCCGGGCAATGACTGAGGGACCGGACTTCCGTGCGTTTCATCACTGATCAACCCGGCAAATTTGATCTGTGTTTTCTGCCTTCTCCACCCTGGCCTGGATTCTGGCCTGGGAGGTAGTGATCTCCAGCATGTCTCCGGGCTGGACCTGCTCCGCCCGGCGCAGGATCTGGCCGTTTGTTTCCAGGCGGGCCAGACTGTATCCCCGAAGCAAGGGAAGATAAGGGTCAAGACCGTTCAAAGCAGCTTGGCGGTCTTGAACGTGGTACTCCTTGCTTCGGAGCAGGGTGTGAACTGCCGTCTCCAATTTGGACTCCAGGAGGGCAAGCCTGTCCTCGTCTCGTTGCCGTCGAGACGCAGAGCTCAATCGAAGCAGGGCGCTTTGCAGCTGCTGGAGTGTGTCTTGCCTGGACCTGGTCATTTCCAGGCCCTGGCGGTGCAATCTGGAACCTAAGGTAAGCAGCCGCTCCTGCATGCGCATCAGATGCCGTCTGGGCGAGAGCCAGCCCAGGGCTTGCTGCAGGGCCCGCAATCGCCTCTCTTCCCGCTCCAGGCGGCTTTTCCAGCTCCGTAAGAGCCTGGTCTCCAGGTCGTCAATGGTTTGGACAAACCCGCTTCGTTCCGGCCACAGAAGCTGAGCAGCATGGCTGGGAGTGGCGGCCCGAAGATCGGCGACCAGATCGGCTATAGTGGTATCAACCTCGTGGCCAATGCCGGTCATAACCGGAATGGAGCAGGCGGCCACAGCCCGGGCCACAGCTTCGGTATTAAACGTCCATAAATCTTCCAGGGATCCTCCGCCGCGGACCAGGACAGCCACCTGGGCCCAGTCTTCCAAGTCAGCCATCTCCAGGGCACTGTCCACAGTTTCTTCAGCCCCCTGGCCCTGGACCTGGCAGGGATAGATGCGGATTTCACCAGGAAGCCCGCGGTGATGACTCAGACGCAAAAAATCGATGAGGGCCGCTCCGCTCGGGCTGGTGATGAGTGCCACCCGCTGGGGATTGGCCGGGAGCTGTTTTTTTCGGCCCGGATCAAAGAGCCCTTCCCGGGCCAGGGCCTTTTTCAAAGCCTCAAACTCCAGATGCAGACGGCCCATACCCTGGTCTTGGACCAGCTCGGCCAGGACCTGATAGGTACCCCGCTGGGCATAGACGGTCAACCGGCCGGCGCAGAGAATATCCTGCCCGGTCTGTAACCGATCGGACGGGATGCTCATCCGTCCGGACTGGTTGGATTGAAACCAGACAATATCCAGGCTGGAACGCTCGTCTTTGAGGGTAAAGTAGATGTGTCCGGAACCGGGTCTGGACACATTGCCCACCTGCCCCTGGACCCAGACAAAGGGAAATTCAGCTTCCAGGGTAGCTTTCACCGCCTGGGTGAGTTCAAAGACAGTAAATATGTGGGGCATATATCAGGTTT
This sequence comes from Thermodesulfobacteriota bacterium, assembly GCA_051749205.1. Lineage (GTDB taxonomy): Bacteria > Desulfobacterota > Desulfovibrionia > Desulfovibrionales > Desulfothermaceae > Desulfovermiculus. The sequence continues at coordinate 45,893 of JBNJII010000001.1, forward strand.
CAGCTTTGCCTCCGGCAAATCTGAAATATTTTTTGCCCCAGAGCGGGCAAAAAAAAGGGACATTTGCCGGATTGATCAGGTATGAAACTTACGAATGTCCTGCTCCGTCATTCCACCTTTTGTCCACCGACGACTGACCGCAGACACCGAACACAGGACTAGAGCCCCCATCCGGCCCAGACCTTGGCACGCCAAGTCCGAAAGCTGGACTCAAAGTCCTCCAGAGGCAGTTCCTGCCTCTCTGCCGTGCGCCGGTCCTTGACCTCGAGCACACCCTTGTCGATGCCCTTGGCCCCGACCAGGATCTGAAGGGGAAAGCCGAGCAGATCGGCGTCCTTGAACTTGAATCCCGGGCGTTCTTCCCGGTCGTCCAGGAGCACATCCAGGCCCAGCTCTTCCAGCTGAGCAGTGATGTGCGCAGCTGTATCCATTACCTGTTCGTTCTTGGCGTTTAAGGCCAGAACCATGACCTCGAAGGGAGACACCGGCGGGGGGAATATGATTCCGTCCTGATCGTGGTTTTGCTCAATGCATGCAGCAACAATCCGACTGACCCCTATTCCGTAGCACCCCATGCGCATAAGTTGCTCCTGGCCCAGTTCATCCAGAAAGGTGGCCTGCATGCTCTGGCTGTACTTGGTCCCCAGCTTGAAGACGTGACCGACTTCTATGCCCTTGTTGAACTGCAGCTCTTTTCCGCACTCCGGGCAGGGGTCGTCGGGTCGGATGTTGACCAGGTCAGTGAAGTGCTTGACCCGGGCGTCCCGGTCCAGATCAACGTGCAGATAGTGGGCGTCAGCCTGGTTGGCTCCGGTAACCCAGTCCGTTCCCTGGGTCAGCAGTCGGTCGGCGACAACATTTTGCACCTGCAATTTCACCGGGCCGGCAAAGCCAACCGGGGCACCGGTCCATTCCTGGATCTGCTCCTCGGTAGCCAGCTCCAGCTCCGTGGCCAGCAGGAAGTTCTTGAGCTTGACGTCGTTGAGTTCCCGATCTCCGGGAACGAGGGCGGCCACCGGCTGTCCGTCGGCTGCAAAGAGCATGGTTTTGACCACTTGTGAGGGGGAGATGTCCAGCTGGACGGCCAGATCCCTGACCGTGTACGCCCCCGGAGTGTCTACGATTTCCGGTTCCGGACACTGTTCTTTGGTTCTTTCCGACGGGACCTGGACCTCGGCCTTTTCCAGGTTGGCCGCGAAAGAACACTGCGTACAGGAAACCACGACGTCCTCCCCGGTCTCAGCCAGGACCATGAACTCGCTGGACACGCTGCCTCCGATGGGACCGGAATCAGCCTCCACTGCCCGGAAGGTGAGCCCCAATCGTTGAAAAATCCGGGTGTAGGCATCAAACATGCTCCAGTAGCTTGTGTCCATCCCGGCATCGTCCCGGTCAAAGGAGTAGGCGTCCTTCATGATGAACTCCCGGCAGCGCATAAGGCCGAAACGAGGCCGGATCTCGTCCCGGAACTTGGTTTGGATCTGGTACAGGTTGACCGGCAGCTGACGGTAGGAGCGGATCTCGTGGCGGACCAGATCGGTGATCACCTCTTCGTGGGTGGGGCCGAGACAGTAATCCCGCTGGTGCCGGTCCTGGAGACGCAACAGCTCTCGACCGTAATCGCCCCACCGGCCGCTCTCCTGCCACAGGTCGGCGGGCTGAACCATAGGCATGAGCACCTCCATGGCCCCGGCCCGGTTCATCTCCTCCCGGACGATGCGGGCGGTCTTTTCCAGGGCCCGAAGTCCCAGGGGCAAAAAAGTATAGATGCCTGAGGTCAATTTGCGGATCATTCCCGCCCGGACCAAAAGGCGATGACTGACCACATCTGCCTCGGCTGGATTTTCCTTCAGAGTGGGTACATAATACCGGCTCAGTCGCATATGGGGCTCCGATGGTTATTGTCTGTTCGTTTCCTCATAGGAAGGGGTGTTTGCAGGCAACTGGTCTACAAAAGCGGCCAGCTCTTCCTTGAAGGCGGGCAGGATTTCATCTTCCCGCTGGAGCCTCCGGACAACCCGGCCTTTCTTGAAGATGACCCCGCTTCCCCGTCCACCGGCCAAGCCTATGTCCGCTTCCTTGGCCTCTCCAGGGCCGTTCACGGCACAGCCCATAACGGCCACTGTAAAGACCTCCTGTATCGGACGGAGCAGGTCTTCTACGTCCCTGGTCAGGGTGAAGAGGTCGATTTCCGTGCGTCCGCAAGTGGGGCAGGAAATCAGTTCCGGGCCTCTGGCCCGAAGCCCCAGGCTGCGCAGGATCTCCCAGGCTACCAGGACCTCGTCCACTGGGTCGGCGGTCAAGGAGACCCGCAAGGTGTCCCCCAGGCCTTGGGCCAGAAGCAGGCCGATGCCCAGGCTGCTTTTGACTGTGCCTCGAAGCATGGTCCCGGCTTCAGTGATGCCGATATGCAATGGGCAGTCTGTTTTCTGGGCCAGAAGGCGGTAGGCGTCCAGGGTGTGGGCCACAGAGGAGGATTTGAGGGATATTTTGAACTCGGTAAAGCCCCGATCCTCCAGAAGCCGCACGTGGTGCAGAGCACTCTCAACCAGGGCCCGGGGAGTCGGACCGCCAAAGCGCTGCAGGATGGATTTGTCCACAGAACCGCTGTTGACCCCGATCCGGATGGGGACATTGTTGGCCTGGGCCATGTCCACCACTTGGTTGACCCGTTCCTGGGAGCCGATGTTTCCTGGGTTGATGCGCAATCCGTGGATGCCGGCCTCACCGGCGGCTAAAGCCAGACGGTAGTCGAAGTGAATGTCCGCGATCAAAGGTACGGGAGAGGCGGCGAGGATGTCCGGCAGGGCCCTGGCTGCTGTCTGGTCAGGTATGGCCAGACGTACGATCTCGCAGCCGGCCTGAGCCAAGCTATGCACTTGGGCCAGTGTGGCCTGGGTATCTCGAGTATCGGTGTTGGTCATGCTCTGGATGCGGATGGGCGCATGTCCCCCTATGCTCAGGCCTCCCAGATATATCCTCCGGGTCCGGTGCCTGGGGAGGGTGAGTACAGAACCATTGTGAGTACACTGGTGTGCCATGCCCATTTGTGTACAGTAATTTCAGGCCAGCGCCAAGGGGTGGTGGGCAAGGGCTTGCCTGCTGGGATACTTTAAAGGTGGAGTCCCTCTCGATCTATTCTGCTGCGTCCTCGGGGCCAGGCTGGCTGAAGCTTCTGTCCCGGACGTCGTAGGTCCCGCTTCGTCCACCGGATTTGTAGACCAATCTGGTCTCGGAGATGACGATATCCTTTTGGACTGCCTTGCACATGTCGTATATGGTCAAAGCCGCGATCTGGACAGCCACAAGAGCCTCCATTTCCACCCCGGTGGCAGCGGAGGTTGCCGCAGTGGCCTCCACCTGGATACTGGCCAGCTCCGGCCGGAGGTGGAACCGGACATCTACCTGGGTCAAAGGCAGGGGATGACACATGGGGATGAGCTGCGCAGTCTGCTTGGCGGCTTGGATGCCGGCTACTTGGGCTGTGGTCAGCACATCCCCTTTGGGGAGTGCCCGGTCTTGCAGGAGGGCGAAGGTCTGCCTTGAGAGCCGGACCGTAGCCATGGCCACGGCCAGCCGGGCACTGTCCGGCTTGGAGCCGACATCCACCATGCGTACTCCGCCCTGGTCATCGATGTGGCTCAATGATGCATCATCATGGCTCATGTCTCGCCCATAGCCCGTTTAAAGAAGTTGCGCACCTTGCCTTTGGGCTTTTCCGCTTCCAAGGCTTCAAACTGGCGGAGCAGGTCTTCCTGCTCCTTGGTCAGCTTGGTCGGGGTCTTGACCTGTACCCGGACCAGGAGGTCTCCTTTGCGGTTGCTGCCCAGATGCGGCACTCCCAGCCCTTTGAGCTTGAAAGTCTGACCACTCTGCGTTCCTTTGGGGATATCCATGGGCACATGTTCGTCCAATGTGGGCACCTCAATGCGATCGCCCAGGGTGGCTTGGACAAAGCTCAGATCAACGCTGGTGATCAGGTCAAAGTCCTGTCGGGTGAACTGAGAGTGGTCCTGGACCCGGATGACCACGAAAAGGTCTCCCGGAGGGCCTCCGTGTCTGCCGGGCTCGCCTTCGCCCTGCAGACGCAGTCTGCTGCCGTTATCCACCCCGGCCGGGATGTTCACTTTGAGGTTTTTGGTCTCTTGGGTTGCACCCCGTCCTTTGCACTCCGGACAGGGTTTGGTGATCACCTTGCCGGCTCCCCGGCAGATGGGGCACGGGGTGGCGATGCGGAAAAAGCCCTGACTTTGGAAAACCTGGCCCTGTCCCCCGCAATGTTTGCAGGTCTCAGGACGGTGGCCCGGTTCGGCCCCTGTCCCCTGACAGGTGGAGCACTCCACCTCTTTGGGGATCTGCAGCTCGGTTTCCGTTCCCTTGACCGCATCCTCGAAGGAGATTGTCAGATTGTACCGTAAGTCCGCACCAGCCTGAGCCCTGGGGCCGCGCCTGGATCGGCCGGAACCGAATCCGAAAACATCCCCGAAAATATCGCTGAAGGTGTCGAAGATGTCATGGGCGGACCCAAAATCCTGGCCTCCACCGGCGTTGTTCAGGCCTTCGTGACCGAATCGGTCATACACCGTTCGCTTTTCGGAATCGCTGAGAACTTCGTAGGCTTCGGCTGCTTCTTTGAATTTGTGTTCAGCGTCCGGATCATTGGGATTGCGATCCGGATGATACTTAAAGGCCATGCTGCGGTAGGCCTTTTTGATTTCCTCGGTATTGGCGTTGTTTTCGATTCCCAGGATTTCGTAGTAGTCCCTTTTAGCCATGATCCTTCACCTCTATACCTGCCTCTGGAATGGCATCCTCCAAGAGCACCTTGCCGGCGGCAATCTCCCGCAAGGCGGTTACGACCTCTTTGTTGTCCGCTTGGACCAAGGACGGATAGCCATCCTTGTACATCTTGACCCTCTTGATGGCCATTTGGGCGATGACAAAGCGGTTGTTGATTTTTTGCAGGGCGTCTTCGACTGTAATTCTGGCCATGAACTGCACTCCGTTACTTCGTTGATGAGCAATAGAAAAAATGGAGAAATCTGTGCCCCACGTATGTCGCTGTCTGGCATGTCCAGGGACGTGTGGGGCCTTCGGTGCACTGAAGGTGGTTTGTTTCCGTCAAACAGGAGAATATAGTCATTGGTTTGTCAACGGTCAAGGGTGACGGGCTTGCCATATCCAGGGCAAAAAGTGTATGACCGGCTGTGTGGGATCACGACAACGAAAATATCTCTCCTTTGCCCAAAAAAAGTGCTTGTCCAAGGCTGGGAAGCTCATGCTGGACAACGGCATGCTCCGGCCCGGGAGCCGGGTGGGTGTGGCTGTCTCCGGAGGCATGGACAGCTGGGTGCTGTTGCAGGTCTTAAGCCTGCATCGCCGCAAACTGCCCTTTGACCTACAGATCATGCTTTTGCACATCAATCCCGGGTTTGATCCCATCAATCACGCCCCGTTGATTGATTGGGCCAGAAAAGCTGGCTTGCCGGTGCATTTGGAAGTTTCGGACATGGGTCCCCGGGCCCATACAGCGGAAAACCGCAAGAACTCCCCCTGCTTTTTCTGTAGCTGGCGCAGACGCAAGCATCTTTTCCAGTTGGTGAACACCTATGGCCTGACCCATCTGGCCCTGGGGCATACTGCCGACGACCTGGTTCAGACCTTTTTTCTCAATCTGTTCTATCAAGGCCGGGTGGAGGGGCTGTACGCCAAGGAGCCTTTTTTCAATGGCCGCTTCGAACTCATCCGTCCTTTGCTGCATGTGGAAAAGCGTCTGGTGCGCAAGGCGGTCCGGGAGTGGGATCTTCCGGTATGGGCGAATCCCTGCCCCTCTGCCCAAGACAGCAAGCGAAGCGAGGTGGAGGACTGGCTGGCCTCCATGTGGGCCCAAAATACGAAAATGCGCAAGAGTGTGTACAGCGCTGTCAAACGCTGGCAGCAGTCCACGCCGGTTCCTTCCTACAGTCGTTCCCAGTCGTGAGCTTTTCAAATCAAGCAAGCAATCCCCGAGTGCTGATCCACGCCTGAGGGGGAGCTGAATACCAGACCTGAATACTGCAAATTGTATGTCTCTTCTCCAGTCATTAGCCCCTGACCTGCCCATAGGCCCGGATAATCCGTGGCTGGCTCCCCTGGCCGGATTTTCGGATCTGCCTTTCCGTCTCTTGTGCCGGGAGTTGGGCTGCGCTGTTGCCTGCACGGAAATGATCAGCGCCAAGGGTCTGATGTACAAAAGCCCGGGGACCACGGATCTGCTGCGCACCTGTCCTGAGGATACCCCCCTTGTGGTCCAGCTCTTTGGGTCCGAGCCCGAGGTGATTGCCGATTCCCTGTCCTGGCTTGTGGAGCAGGGATATACGTATTTCGACCTCAATGCCGGATGCCCGGTGAGAAAAGTGGTCAAGACCGGGGCCGGAGCCGGCCTGCTTCGAGACTGGGACAATCTGCTCCGGATCCTGTCCGCTATGGTCCAGGGTGCCGGCCCGGGCCGAGTGGGAGTCAAGCTGCGGGCCGGCTGGGGGTCCAAACAGGATGTTCTGGGTCGGATAAGGGATCTGGACGCCCTGGATCTAGGCTGGGTGAGCGTGCATCCCAGAACTGTCCCTCAAGGATATGCCGGGCGGGCGGATTGGGAAGTGTTGTCTGCGGCCGGCAGGGAACTGGACACTCCGGTCTTGGCCAGCGGAGACTTGTTTACTGCTGGGGACGGGGTTCGATGCATCCAGGAAACAGGGGTCAGAGGACTCATGTTTGCCCGGGGGGCTCTGGCGGATCCAAGGATTTTTGCCACCTACCTGCAGATCATGCGCGGAGACCAAGATGGAGCGCAGGGCTCACATGGAGGCAAGCAGCGGGCCCTGAGCATGGCCAGACGCCACATTGAACTCATCCGCATCTACGGAAAGGGATCCAGGGAGCTGTTGAGAATGCGGACTATTATCCCCCGCTATTTGCGGGGATTTCAGGGAGTGAAAAATATCCGCAAGCGGGTCGTGGCCTGCACCTCCTGGTCGGAGCTCATGGACTGCTTGGATGAGGTGGAAGCTGGGTCTGCACACGAAGAAGGCTCTTAAGGGATACGTCAATATCTTGCTCACACCATGCCCCAGAAACCTGGAACTGTGAATCCGCAAGTGATCAGGAGACCTCTTTGAGCAATCCGCTTGCGTATTTATGCAGCACACTTCCAATGAGGGTTGACAATGTCAACGAGAGATGAATGAGGCTCAAGGTAATGAGGATGGACCGACGTTAACTGAGTGAGGTGCAAAGAAATGTCCAAGACCATCATTCGGGCCAAAACAGCCGGATTCTGTATGGGGGTGGATTTGGCCCTGCGTAAGCTGGACCGGGTTGTGGCTGAAAACACCTGCCAGGAGCAGATCTGCACCCTGGGTCCCATTATTCACAACCCGCAGGTCCTGGACCACTATGCAGATCAGGGCGTGATGCAGGTGGACTCGGTCCAGGAGGTTCCCCAGGGCAGCTGTGTGGTCATCAGGGCCCATGGAGTGCCTCTGGCTGTGCAGAATGACCTGCACACCCGGGGAGTGCGTATTGTGGATGCCACCTGCCCCAAGGTGAAGAAGGCCCAGATGCTCATTGCCGATCAGACCAGGAACGGGCGCTGTCTGTTTCTGTTCGGTGAGCCGGACCACCCGGAGGTGGCCGGGTTGCTCAGCTATGCCGCCCATCGGGCCCAGGTTATTGAGCATGTGGACATGGTGGACAGTATGGCGGTGCAGCCTGAGCAGGACTATTTCTTGGCCGCCCAGACCACCCAGGACAGAGGAGAGTTTCAAAAAGTGGTTCAACGTCTGGAGACCAGGCTTGGGGGCAGCTTTCCGGTCTTGGACACTATTTGCGACGCCACTCGGGAGCGGCAAGAGGAGGCCATGCGCATCGCACGTCAGGTGGATGTCATGCTGGTGGTTGGCGGTTTGGCCAGCGGGAACACCAGGCGCTTGGCCAAGGTGGTCCAGGCCCAGGGAGTCCCCAGCGTGCATATAGAAAGCGCTCAGGATCTGCCGGATCAGGAGTTGCGCCGGGCCGAGCGGGTAGGAATAACCGCCGGAGCTTCCACGCCCAAGGCGGTCATTGATTCGGTGGAAGATGCGGTGACACCCTGGCCGTAGATCATAAGGACTCTTCCGGGTCCAGCTCCTGCAGTGCCTGCTCGGCGGCGCACTGCTCGGCCTTTTTCAGGCTTGTGGAGGAGGCCCGGCAGGTGCAGTTATTGGGCAGGGTGAGCTCCACGGTGTATACTTTGGCGTGTTCAGGGCCGTGGCTGCCGATCAAGGTGTATGTTGGACGGGCCTGGAATTCGCGCTGGGTGAGCTCCTGAAGCCTGCTTTTGAAGTCTTTTTTGCGTTCTTGAGGCAGGCGGGCCGGCCATAGAGGCTGGAAGAGCTCGATGATCACGTTGCGGGCCGTGGCATAGTCGCTGTCCAAAAACACGGCCCCAATAACAGACTCCAACGCATCGCAGAGAACCGCATCCCGGTCTCTGCCTCCCTGCCTTTCTTCCCCCCTGCCTACAAAAAGGAATCGACCGAGCTGCAGCCTGCGGGCCAAACGGGCCAAGCTTGGTTCGCTGACCAGTTTGGAGCGCATGCTGGTCAAGATGCCCTCCCGGGCCTGAGGAAATCGGGAATACAAAATTTCGGATACGCTGAGCTCCAAAACCGCATCGCCCAAAAACTCCAGACGCTCATTATGAGCCATGGAGGTATCGTATTCATTGGCGTAGGAGCTGTGGGTCAGGGCCTGCAGCACAAGGGTAGGGTCGGAAAATGTGTATCCAATCTTGGTGTGCAGTTCGTCCAAATCACACGCGGACACAGACGGTCCTCCTTTACTTGTTTGGATCAAGAATGAGGCGGTTTTTTCCTGCCGCTTTGCGGGCCAAATGGTCGCAACGTTCGTTCTCTGCGTGCCCCTGGTGGCCTCTGGTCCACTCAATGGATACCTGGTGCTTGTGGATGAGTTCAGCCAGCTCTTTCCACAGATCCTGATTCTTGACTGCGCTCTTGGAAGCCGTTTTCCAGCCGTTCTTCTGCCATCGCCGCAGCCAGCCCTGGACCAGGGCGTCATGGATGTACCTGGAGTCAGTGACCACGTGAACCCGGTGGGGGTGAGGCAAAGCCTTGAGCCCTTCTATTACAGCCTTGAGCTCCATCCGGTTGTTGGTGGTTCCGGCCCAGCCGCCGCTGAGCTCCTGGCGGCGGCCGTTTTCTTCAATAATAACCGCCCATCCGCCGGGTCCGGGGTTGCCCAGACAGGCACCGTCGGTGAACAAGGTGACCTCAGGGGATGTGTGTGTTTCCATACTTGTTGCTCGGATGGTTGCAATGAGATACAAATCAAAGGATATTATCAACTAATATATCTGTGTCGACTCCTGAATCCAGCCCAGGATGGGTTTTTCCACAAAATCCCGGATTTCCTGCAAGCGGCTCTCTGTCTCGGCCTCAAAGCGAAGGACGAGCACGGGCTGTGTATTCGAGGCCCGGACCAAGCCCCAGCCGTCGCCGAAATCCAGGCGCACACCGTCCACGTCAATGATCCGATATTCGTTGCCGGAGGGAATGAAATAGGCAGTGGCCCGTTGGACAAGAGCAAACTTTACCTCATCTGGGCACTGCAGACGTATTTCCGGAGTACAGGCGGTATGCGGCCAGTCATCCAACATGGATGACAGGGGCCTGTCCACAGAGGAATCCACAATTTCCACCAGGCGCTGGGCTGCGTACAGAGCGTCGTCAAACCCGAAATAGCGGTCGGCGAAAAACATGTGTCCGCTCATCTCCCCGGCCAGAAGGGCATGGCTTTCCTGCATCCTGGCTTTGATCAAGGAGTGCCCGGTCTTGCACATTTCCGGCTTGCCTCCGTGCCGGGCTATGTCTTGAAACAAAAGATGGGAGCACTTTACTTCGGCCAGGATCTTAGCCCCAGGCTGCTTGTGCAGCAGGTCCCGGGCAAATATGGCCAGCAGGCGATCTCCGTACATGAGCTGTCCCTTTTCGTCCACCACACCGATGCGGTCGCCGTCTCCGTCCAGACCCAGGCCCAGGTCCGCTTTCTGGCTCAGGACCGTATTCTGCAGATCGCGGATGTTGTCCAGCACTGTAGGATCTGGATGATGATGAGGGAAGTCAGGGTCTGGGCGGCAATATATGGGGATAACCTCAGCTCCGATCCTGGAGAGGAGTTGGGTGCATAATTCTCCGGCTGCTCCATTTCCGCCGTCCACAACCACCCGGAGGGGCTTGGAAAGTCGGGTCTGGGCACTCAATGCGGCCAGGTAGTCCTCAGAGATATCCAGCTCACTCACAATGCCCCGGCCTTGGGCGAAGCGCCCGGAATGCATGATCTGGTAGATACGCTGGATGTCCTGGGAGTGGACGGTATTTGTTCCGGACCACACCTTAAAGCCGTTGTATTCCGGGGGATTGTGGCTGGCAGTGATCATGATTCCGGCTTGACGGTTCAGGGTTCTGACTGCATAATACAAAACAGGAGTCGGCACCATAGGCAAGACGGTGACGTCCACTCCGGCATCCATGAGCCCCTGGATCAGGGATTGCTGGTAGTCAAGTGAGCTGTGCCGGCAGTCCCGGCCGACAACCGCTTGCATGTGTCCGTTTTCGGAAAAGTATGTTCCACAGGCCCTGCCCAGAACTTCAACCCACTGGGGATCGAAGTCCTGATCCACTATGCCGCGTATATCATAGGCGCGGAAGACGTCCGGGGTGACAGGCCGCATATTCACTCCTTAAAATTTCCATATCAGTCCAGGTCAGGTGAAAAACCGCGTCCAGAGGTTAGGGTATTTTGGCTCGCCGGGCAAGTCTCCGGCTGGTGCTGAGCAAATTGCAATCTTTAAGCAAGGTCATGCACATCATGAATTGGGATTGGGAAAAACTGCAAGAAAAGAAGCAGCGGCAGTCCAAAGGTGGAGGAGGAGGCAGTGGGCCCACTCCTCCCGACTTTGGAGCATTTATTCGGAAATTTCAAAACATCAAAAACTTCAAATCTCCAGGGTTGACCCTGGTCGTCGCCTTGGTGGTCCTGCTCTGGCTGGCCAGCGGTTTCTATATCGTCAGCCCGGATGAGGTTGGTGTGGTGCAGCGTTTTGGGGCCTATGCCCGAACCACGCAGTCCGGTCCCCACTATCACCTCCCCATCCCCATCGAGGCGGTGAAGACACCCAAGGTGACCGAAGTGAAACGAGTGGAAGTCGGATTCCGCAGCCAGGAATCCGGGGCTGGCATGGGTCTTTCCGGGTTTCAGGAAGTACCTGATGAATCTATCATGCTTACTGGAGATGAGAATATGGTCAATGTCCAGTTCATCGTCCAGTACCAGATTAAGGAGGCCCGAAACTATCTGTTTAATATTCAGAACCAGAAAAAGGCGGTCAAGGATGCGGCCGAGGCCTCCATGCGTGACGTGATCGGGAGCAACGAGATTGATGCCGTGCTGACAGCGGAAAAGTTCGAGGTCCAGAGCCAGACCAGGGAGAGGTTACAAGGCATTCTTGATAGCTACGACAGTGGAATCCGAATTACGGCAGTGAAATTACAGGATGTCCATCCGCCCCAGGAGGTCTCTGATTCCTTTAAAGACGTGGCCAGCGCCCGGGAAGACAAAAGCAAGCTTATCAACCGGGCAATGGGGTATCGAAACGAGCTCCTGCCCAAGGCCCGGGGCAAGGTGGCTTCCATAATCAACGCGGCCGAGGCCTATAAGGAAACCAACATCCGCAAGGCCAAAGGAGACAGCGAGCGTTTTGAAAAGCTCTTAGCTGAATACAAGCAGGCCTCGGAAGTGACCAGACAGCGCCTGTATCTGGAGGCCATGGAGTCGGTTTTGGCGCAGGTCCGGAGCACGTATCTCTTGTCTGAGCAGAGCGCCGGGTCCGTGGTCCCTTACCTCCCCTTGGACCAGTTGCGAAACAGGAATCCGGGGAAGACAAACAGCTCGAATAATGAATAATATCATGTATGCATCATGAATGAATAAAAGGTACGTAAGATTATGGCAGTACAGAAATCGCCAATAGCTGTGGTTGTGGTCCTGGTGCTCTTGCTCATCGGCATCAGCCAGACTTTTTATACTGTGGATCAAACTGAACAAGGCGTGGTCTTGCAGCTGGGCAAGCCAGTAGGGGACACCGTGGGTCCCGGCCTGCACTTCAAGCTCCCTTTTGTCCAGGATGTGAAAAAATTCGACAGCCGGATTCTGGAATATGACGCTGAAAAGGCCGAGGTCATTACCAAGGACAAAAAGACCTTGGTGGTAGATAATTACGCCCGCTGGCGGATCGAGGACCCCCTGCTTTTCTACCGCACAGCCCGCACTGTGGGCGGCGGCACATCCAGGTTGGACGATATTGTCTATTCCGAGATGCGGGTGGCCTTGGGCCGATACACATTAACTGAGATCGTATCCACCAAACGGGCGGAAATCATGGAAACTGTGCTGGATACCACGGTTGAGGACCTCAAACCTTACGGCATCAAGGTGGAAGATGTGCGTATCAAACGCACGGATCTGCCTGCGGAAAACCAGAAGGCTATTTTTGCCCGCATGCGCTCTGAACGGGAGCGGGAGGCCCGGGAGTACCGATCTGAAGGGGAAGAAGAAGCGACCAAGATCAGGGCCGAGGCGGACAAGGACCGCTCCATCATGGTGGCCGAGGCCGAGCGCAAGGCCCAGATCAAGCGCGGAGAAGGGGATGCCCAGGCGACCAAGATCTATGGACAAGCCTATGGTCAGGATGCTGAGTTCTATGCCTTTACCCGCAGCCTGGAGGCCTACAAGACAGGCTTGGGCAAAAACTCGGATCTGGTTTTGGCTCCGGACAGCGAGCTCTTTCAGTACCTGAAAAAAATGGATCAGGAATAGAGGGGAAAAGCACACCCCAGCGTGCCCAAAAGGCCGGACTGCTTACAGTCCGGCCTTTTTTGTGGCCAATGTGTGGCGTCTGCTCATTTCCTGCAAGATAGTCTCTGCAGTCTGCAGGGCACGCAGTCCATCCCGGCCGTCGACCACGGGCCGGGATGCACCGGCGATGCAGCGGGCGAAACTGATCAGTTCCTGCTCCAAGGCATTGGTGGATACAGGCCTTGGAGTGCGCAGGAAAATGGACTGGCTCTGCTCGCCAACCCCGATATGCCCGATGCAGCTTGCTTCCCCATTTTCTGGAGTCGGATCCCGGGACAGATGCAGTATCTCTGATTTTTGCTTGAGAAAATCAATGGCCAGATAGGCGCTTTGCTGAAAAAGACGCGTCTTGCGCATGTCCTTGGCCGAGATGCGGCTGGCGGTCAGGTTGGCCACTGCTCCGTTGGCAAATTCCAGGCGGGCGTTGGCGATGTCTTCGTTTCCAGAGACCACCCCCACGCCGCAGGCCTGGATGGAGTCCAGGGGGGCCTTGATGAGGGAGAGGACAATATCTATGTCGTGGATCATCAGATCCAGAACCACGCTCACATCCAGGCCGCGGGGATTGAATTGACTCAGACGGTGAGATTCCACGAACATAGGGGCCAGAGGATAGCCTTTAAGGGCCAAAAAGGCCGGGTTGAAGCGTTCAATATGTCCGACCTGGAGGACGACTTTGGCCCGGTCGGACAAGGAAATGAGCTCTTGGGCCTGCTTGGAGGTGGCGGTAATGGGTTTCTCCACAAAGATGTGACAACCATGCTCAACAGCCTGGGCGGCCACAGGAAAGTGCTCATCCGTGGGCACGGCTATGGACACGGCCCGGACGCGTTCCAGGAGCCTGGAAAGGGAGGTGAAGGCCTGACAGCCGCAGGCTGCGGCCACCTCCTGGCAGCGGTGGGCGTTGAGGTCATAGACTCCGATCAGGTTCAGCTGGTTGAGACCGGCGGCCAGCCTGGCGTGGATCGCGCCCAGGTGGCCGACTCCGATGACTGCGTAGGGGAGTGCGGACATGGTCCCTCACTTTATGCGTCTGCACACACAGCATTGATGATCTACAATTCAATGTATGGAAAACCCGTATCCGGCCAGCCGCACGCACATATGGGCAGCTTAGGCGGGCTGGGCTGCATCCAGTATGAGCCTGGCCGCTGTGGGTGAGGCGGCATGGGCCCCCAGCTGGGAGCGGAGGGCGTAGAGCTTATCTTGAATACATCGCCGCTTTTCCGGATTTTCCAGCCAGTCCAAAGCTTTGGCGGCCAATAGGCCGCCCCGGACCCGGTGTTGTATATACTCTGGATAGATACTTTGCTCCAAGATGAGATTGGGCATGCTGATATAGGGGACGTCGATCACCTGCCGGGCCACAGCGTAGCTCAACCAGGACAACCGGTAGGCAACCAGAAGGGGCAGACCCAGGACAGCACATTCCAAGGTGGCGGTTCCGGAAGCGCTCAGAGCCAGGCTGCAGGCCTTGAGCTCCGGATAGCGGCGGTGGAAAGGGATGACCTGCACCGGAACCTCGACGGGCCAGTGGGCGAGGAGCTCCTTTGCATCGATGCCGTCTGCTTGGAAGAGGACGAAAGAGGTTTGGGGACGCTGGCGGTGGATGATCCTGGCTGCTTGCGCAAATCGGGGCAAAAGAGCGCTTATTTCCTTACGCCTGCTGCCAGGGAGGATGCCTACCCGGTCTTGTTTTTCTTCTATCTGATCCAGAGAGCAAAGATCCATGTGCTCAAGCAGGGGATGGCCGACAAAGGCCGCTTCCAGGCCGTGGGCGGCGAAAAAGCTTTGCTCAAAGGGGAAGATGCACAGGAGCCGATGCACATAACGGCGCAGAAAATGGACTCGGTATCTGCGCCAGGCCCAGACCTGGGGGGTTATGTAGTAGACAACCGGGATGCCCAATCTGTGAGCCATCTTGGCCAATCGGAAGTGAAAGTCCGGGGCGTCCAAAAGGACCAGGCAGCTGGGCCGATAATGGGCCAAGGCCTTTTGGATCTGGGAGTACAGGGACCAGATCCGGGGCAGGGCGGAAACAACCTCCGTGAGGCCCATAACAGACAGGTCTTCAGCCCTAAACAAGGCTTGAAAAGGGGTGGCCCGCATGCTGGGTCCGCCCATTCCCATGAGCACAGTGTCCGGGGCCAGGCGGTGCATGGCCTGAACCAGACTGGCCCCGTGCACGTCAGCCGAAGTCTCGGCTGCGCTTATCCAGATGGGGGACACAACGTCTAGGAATCCCTGTTTTTGGGGCCTGAAGAACGCGGGCCCTTGGAGTCCTTGTTCCGCGGTCCGCCGCCGGGCTTTTTGCCGCCGCCGCCAGGACCGCCTCGTCCGCTGGGCATACTGAAAGGCTTGCCCTGTTCTTCAAGGAGCACGGCCTTGCGGCTGAGGCGGATCTTGCCGGTGTTTTCCTCTATTTCAATAACCTTGACCTTGAGCTCGTCACCGAGCTTGAGATAGTCGTGGATATTTTCCACCCGGTCGGTATCGATTTGCGAGATATGGACCATGCCTTCCACTCCGGGAAGGATCTCCACAAAGGCCCCGAAGTCTTTGATGCTTTTGACCTTTCCGTTGTAGGTCTTGCCCAATTCCGCCTTTTGATCATAGAACATGACCATGTCGATGGTTTCCTGCAAGGTGGCTTGATCAGGGGCGAAGATGGAGATTTTCCCGCTGTCTTCGATATCAATGGAGGCTCCGGTGGCTTTGGTAATGGCCCGGATGTTCTTGCCCCCGGGGCCGATAACGTCCTTGATCCGGTCTGGATGGACTTCCACGACCTTGAGCTGCGGGGCGTGTTCAGAGAGATCGGTCCGAGGCTGAGCCAAAACGTCATCCATTTCTTTCAGGATATGCAATCTGGCTTCCCGGGCTTGATACAGGGCCTTTTTGAGGATCTCGGAGGTGATGCCGGATATCTTGATGTCCATCTGTATAGCGGTGATCCCGGCCTGGCTTCCGGCTACTTTGAAGTCCATGTCCCCGAGATGGTCTTCATCGCCCAGAATGTCGGTGAGGACATAAAAGTCCTCTCCGTCCTGGATCAGGCCCATGGCAATTCCGGCTACTTGGGAAGCGACCGGAACCCCGGCGTCCATAAGACTCAGACTGCCGGCGCAGACCGTGGCCATGGACGAGGAGCCATTGCTTTCCATGACTTCGGAGACAATGCGTACAGTGAAGGGAAACTCTTCCGCTGAGGGCAGTACAGGGAGCAGGGCCCGTTCGGCCAGAACGCCGTGCCCGATTTCCCGCCTGGATGGGCCGCGGGGCATTTTGACTTCCCCAACGCAATAGGGAGGGAAATTGTAGTGGAGCATGAAGCGCTTGCTCATCTCTCCGGATAAGGTTTCCACATGCTGTTCATCCTGGGTTCCGCCCAAGGTGACTGTGCCCAGGACCTTGGTTTCCCCCCGGGCGAATATGGACGAGCCGTGCACTCGGGGCAGGACACCCACCTCAATACCCAGATCGCGGACGGTTTCCAGATCCCGCCCGTCGATGCGTGTCCCGTCTTCTTTGATCATCCGGCGAACGAAATCCCCTTCCAGGTCTTTGATGATGCCGGAGACTTTTTTGAGCCGATCAGGCTCTTGTGGATAGCGATCCTGCAAGGCGGCCATGACGTTATCTTTGATGGCCTTGATGGCCTCATTGCGCTCAGTCTTCACCGGAATGGTCAACGCGGCCTGCAGCTTGGAGGCGGCCAACTCCTGCACCGCGGATTCCAGCTCTGGATCCGACTCTTGTTCGTGCACCTGGAGCTTGGGTGCACCGACCTGACTGCGCAACTCGTGTTGCATTTTGATCAGAGGCTTTATCTGCTCATGGCCCCAGGCAATGGCTTCGGCAATGAGATCTTCAGAGGCGAAGTCCGCTCCGCCTTCAACCATAACCACAGCGTCTTCTGATGCGGCCATGATGAGGTTTATCTGGCTGAACTCGAGTTCTGCCTGACTGGGGTTGAGGATGAACTCGTTGTCTACATACCCGACCTTTGCCCCGGCAATGGGGCCGTTAAAGGGGATTTTGGACAGGTGCATAGCTGCCGAGGCCCCGGTTATGGCTAAGACGTCCGGATCGTATTTGGGGTCGGCGGACAAAACAGTGGCCATGATCTGCACTTCCTGGCGGAAACCTTCCGGAAACAGAGGTCGGATGGGGCGGTCGATGAGCCTGGAAACCAAGGTTTCCCGTTCGCTGGGCCGTCCGATTTCCCGCCGGAAATAGCTGCCGGGAATATTGCCCGAGGCATAGGACATTTCCTGATACTCCACGATCAGGGGCATAAAATCCAGTTCCCTATCCGAGGGCTGGGTCACGGCGGTGACCAGAACCACTGTATCCCCGCATTGGACCCATGTACTTCCGTGGGCCTGGTTGGCCAATCGTCCGGTCTCAATGACAAAGGGTTCATTGTTTATTTGGGTGGTCAGGCGTGTCTGTTGAAAGGGATTTTTCATGTGCGTTTTTATCCTCCTTGCCGGGTTCAAGCCGGCAATTGGTATGTATGTTTGGGTCTTGACAGCAGTATGTACATACGTGTCCAGCTCCGCGGGGTCAGCTTCCGGCAAAGCCCTTCACTGCAGTGATAAAGCTACATCAAATACAGGCTGAGATGGAAAGAGGAACGCGGAGTGCTTTTTCGCGAGAACCAATATCCAAGGCTACGTTGATCAGGTAAGAGGCTCGCAAAAAAGGCAGGGCGCGGTTGTCCACGGCCCTGCCCTTGAGCTTTATTTGCGCAGTTTGAGCCTGCTTATCAGGTCCCTGTACCGGGTCACATCCTTATTGCGCAGGTAATTGAGCAGTTTGCGCCGCTGGCCGACCAGCTTGAGCAGG
This sequence comes from Thermodesulfobacteriota bacterium, assembly GCA_051749205.1. GTDB lineage: Bacteria > Desulfobacterota > Desulfovibrionia > Desulfovibrionales > Desulfothermaceae > Desulfovermiculus. The sequence goes on from JBNJII010000001.1 coordinate 63,692, forward strand.
CCGTTGCGGGAATGGTAGTCGTGCTTATGCTCTTTAAAGTGTTCGGTCAGATAGCTGATGCGCTTGGTGAGCAGGGCGACTTGAACCTCCGGTGACCCGGTATCATTTTCGTGCTGCTTAAATTCTTCGATAATGTTTTTCTTGTCCTCAACAGTCAGAGCCACAGCGTCCTCCTTGTAAAGTTTTTTGGGGGTTTGAAGAGATGTCGGCTGTATCACTGTTTGGCCCACAGGCCGCGAAGAACCGCCCAGTGCAGTCCTGCAGCATGCATACGGGTCTCGGCCAGGGCCAGGGCCTTGCCGGAGGCATCCACAAGCAGGGCCTGTTGGCCGGGTCTGGTGGGCTTCCAGCCCAAGACCTGATCAACGGCGACCCAGGTCCCGTTCTTGATCTTCTCGGCCTGGCCATGATCCAAGCTCAGCTGCGGCCATTTGGGGAGACTGTCCTTTAAGGAGATGACTCTCTCCGGCAGCTGTTTGGGCTGGGCAAGGACATCATCCAGGGAAAAGGCCTGTTGCAGAGTGAATGGCTCGGCTTCCTCCCGGGTCAAACTGGTGAGTACAGCACCGCACCCTAGTCGCTTCCCCAGGCTGTGGGCCAGGGAACGGACATAGGTGCCTGCCGAACAACGAACGCGAAATCCAACTATGGGCAAGTCTACGTGCAAGACCTGGACTTGGTCAATAGACACCGGCTTGGTTTTTATGGGCACGTCCTGTCCGGACCGGGCCAGGGAGTACAGGGTCTTGCCCTTGTGCTTGGCAGCTGAGTAGGGGGGAACGGTCTGTTCCTGCATCTTTTGCCAGGCCAGGACTTCCTGCTCCACCAACTCCGCGGACAGATGCTCCCAAGGGAAGGACCCGGTCTGGGTGCCTTGAATGTCGTAGGTGTCGGTTTCTTTGCCCAACTCCAGGGTCCCGGTGTAGGTTTTGTGCCCGGCAGTCAAATAGGGGGCCAGCTTGGTGCCCTGCCCCAGCAAAACCACCAGCACCCCTGTGGCCATGGGGTCCAAGGTGCCGGCATGACCGATTTTGGGTTGATGAAGGTATTTTTTGATCTTTTGGACACATGTGGACGAGGTCGGTCCGTTCGGCTTGTCCAAAACCAAAAGGCCGTGCTGCTGGATGGGGGATGATGAAGGCATAATGCTTTGATAATCGGCGGAAGTGGTGAAGGTCCCTTTAAGTTTTGAATCCAAAGATCACAATGCGGTGGAGATCTCAGCCAGGTGTGGGCTGGCGGCCTGGAGGATACGTTGCTCTGCTTGATCCATGTCACCGGCCAGCATGCCGCCGGCGGCGTTGGGGTGTCCTCCACCGCCCAGTTTGGCGGCAATGCCTTGGACATCGACTTCACCCCAGGTGCGCAGGCTGAACTTGATCCCTTCTTCGGCTTCCCGCAGGCTGACCGCGATGACAACCCCGCGCAGACAGCGGACATAGTCCACCAACCCGTCGCAGTCCTCAGAAGATGCTCCGGTCTGGGCCAGCATATCCTGGGTGGCTCGGATAATGCCTATCTTCCCCTCCCATCTCAGAGAGACATTTTGCATAGCCCGGCCGTGGAGATGGAGCTTTTCCAGACCCCATTGGCGCTGCATCTTGGCCTGAAAGGCATTCATGTCCAGGCCGGAGGCCAAGATTTCGGAAACAATGTCCAGGGTCTGGGGGGAGGTGTTGCTGTAGCTCAAAGAGCCGGTGTCGGACATGATAGCCAGATACAGGGCCTCAGCCAGAGGACCGCACAGGGCGGTGTTCAGCCTGCGGGCGGCGAGGGCGATCATCTCTCCGACTGAAGATATTTCCGGATTCACCCAGTTCAGGGTTCCGAAAAAAGAGTTCCCGGTATGGTGGTCGATGTTGACTATAGTGTCTTCAAGCAGATGGTCGGTGGCTACTTTTCCGGTCCCCAACCTGTTCTTGTCGGCGCAATCCAGGGCCACAAAGCATGCCTTTCGCTCGTGGGGCAGGGATGTACACACCGGCCACGGGGAGATGAGCCAGGAAAAGCGTTCCGGCAGGCCGTCCGGCAACAGGATGTGTCCCTTTTTTCCCTGGGCGGACAAAAGATGGGCCAAGCCGAACAAAGAGCCCACAGCGTCTCCGTCAGGTCTGATGTGGGCGAGCAGCACAAAGGACCGGTACTTTGTCCAGTGATCAAGTATCTGCGATAGGGGGTCCATGTATGGTCTCTTCCAAAAAGGTGTCCCAGACAAAGCGCAGCTCCGGCACATGGCGAAGCTTTATCCGCTTGCCCAGCATGGAACGCATATAGCCGCGGGCCGCGTCCAGACCCTGTTGCACATCCCCTTGTTCCGAACCGCCCCGACTGTGCGTATAGAGGACTTCGGCCACAGTCAGATCGGTGTTCAGCCTCAGGCCGCTTATGGTGACCAGCTCCAGGCGCGGGTCCTGGACGTTTTCCACCAAGATGCGGCCGAGTTCGTGCATAATCATTTCTTCCAGCCGGATAGCTCGGCGTGAATGAGCCTTGCGCATAAAAAGTCCTGTTCGCTCACCCCAAGTGAAAGATTGGCAGCCTACCCAGAAAAGATCTCCGTGTGGAAATGGACGATCTCTTCCGAGGTGGCCGCCTCCATCAGAGCATAGGCCTTGTGCAGTTGGGAGTCCACACGCTTGGCCTCATTGGCCACAGTAACCACGGCCAGAACCAGTATGTCAGTGCAGTCCTGGCCGTCCACTTCGGCTACGGAGACATTGAATTTATTGCGCAGCTTGCGTTTCAAGCTGGCGGCGATGCTCCGCTTGGCCTTTATGGAGGTCAAGCCGTGCAACCGAAATTCCACTGTAAGGGCGCCTATGTGCATACAGAGCAAAAGCGGGGAGTCCCCGGCTTATTCCAAGGTTGCTTTTTCTTGAAATTCGGAAAATGCTTCAATGATATCGCCGGGCTTAATGTCGTTGAAGTTCTCCAATCCCACACCGCACTCATAATCTTTGGTCACCTCTTTGACGTCGTCTTTAAACCGCTTCAAGGAGCTGAGCTTGCCGCTGTAGATGACCACTCCGTCCCGTAAGAGGCGTATTCCGGCGTTTCTCTGCAGCTTGCCGTCCAAGACGAAACAGCCGGCCACTGTACCAACCTTGGGTACGGTGAAGATGTCCCGAACTTCAGCTTGTCCCAGGTATTGCTCCCGGGTTACCGGGGCCAACATGCCGGCCATGGCTTCCTTGACCTCATTTACTAATTGGTAAATGACGTTGTAGAAGCGTATATCCACGCTTTCCTGTTCAGCCAAGTCCTTGACCTTGGCGGTGGGGCGGACGTTGAAGCCGATGATGATGGCTGACGAGGCAGCAGCCAGTTTGATGTCCGATTCAGTGATGGCCCCGATACCACCGTGGATGATGTTGACCTTCACTTCACTGGTGCCCTGCTTTTGCAGAGACTCGGTGATCGCCTCCAGGGAGCCCTGGACGTCGGCCTTGAGGATGAGGTTGAGGTTTCTGATCTCCTCTTCGGCTTTGGCGGCAAAAAAGCTTTCCAGAGTCACCTTGGTCTCTTTGGCCAACTCCTTTTCCCGGTGCTTGGCTTGCCGGGTTTCAGCAATCCGCTTGGCCACCTTGTCGTTTTCCACAACCACGAATTCATCGCCGGCATTGGGGACGCCTTCAAATCCCTGGACTTCTACAGGCATAGCCGGACCGGCGGACGGGATTTTATGCCCCATGTCGTTGAACAAGGCCCTGGCTCGACCGGAGTACAGCCCGCAGACAAAGGGGTCTGTAGTGTTCAGGGTCCCTTCCTGGATGAGCACGGTCCCTACCGGTCCCCGCCCCTTATCCAGCTTGGCCTCGACAATATGTCCCCGGGCCCTCTTGTTGGGGTTGGCCTGCAATTCCAAAACCTCGGTTTGGAGCAGCACCATTTCCAAGAGCTCGTTGAGTCCAATCCGCTGTTTGGCTGAGATATAGGCGTAAATAGTATCTCCGCCCCATTCCTCGGGGATGAGATCCAATTCGGCCAGTTCCCGCTTGACCCGATCCGGGTCTGCGTTGTCCTTGTCGATCTTGTTCACAGCCACAATCAAGGGTACCTGGGCTGCCTTGGCATGGTTCACAGCTTCCTTGGTCTGATCCATAACCCCGTCATCGGCTGCCACGATGAGAATTACCACATCTGTGACCTGGGCCCCGCGGGAGCGCATTTCAGTAAAGGCCTCGTGGCCGGGGGTGTCCAGAAATACCAATGTCCCACCATCGGTTTGCACATGGTAGGCCCCGATATGCTGGGTTATTCCCCCCGCTTCAGTGTCCATGACATGAGACTTGCGGATGGCGTCCAGCAAAGAAGTCTTGCCGTGGTCCACATGGCCCATGATGGTGACCACCGGGGGACGCGTCTGCAGCTCTTCCGGCTTGTCTTCTTTTTGGGGCAGGACGTATTCTTCTTCGGAAAATCCCACTTTTTCCACTTCATACCCAAACTCGGAAGCAACCAATGTTGCGGTATCCACATCCAGGGACTGGTTGATGGTGGTCATGACTCCGAGGTTGAACAGATTCTTGATGATATCCTGGGCCTTCACTCCCATTTCCTGGGCCAAGTCGGCTACCCGGATGGCTTCCTCCATCCGGATCTTGCGCTTGGCCGCCTTCAAGGGCTGCGTTCCCTGAGGGGCGGTGGGAGGTTTCGGAGCCGGTTTTTTAGGTTGAGGAGCTGGCTTCTTTTTCTTGCCCTTGCCCCGAGGCTGCTTTTCCTGGGCTTCAGGCTGTTTTTTGCCTGTGCTCTTCTTGGCCGATCTGGCCTCTTCTTGGTTGTAGAGCCCAGAGACATCCACAGTCCGTTTGTCTTTCTTCTTTTTTGTGTCCTTGCTGTCATCCGCGGCGGATTCGGCAGTCTCTAGGGAAGAAGAAGGCTCGTCATGTTCATCAGATGCTTCCGGCCGAGAAATGACTGTGACTTGTGGCGCAGCCGGCTCCTTTTTCTTTTTCCTGCCTCGTTTCTTCTTGCTCGGCTTGGCTGCAGGCTTCGCGTCATCCCCTGCTTGGGCCTCTGGTTCCCGGGTCTCCGGGGGGTGAGCGGCAGGCTCGGGTGATCCCTCTTTAGGGCTTTGTTCCAGGTGCTCAGAAGCGGCCTCTTCCGGGGCCGCTTCTTTGGAACCCGTGTCTACCTGGGAAGGCTCGGCCGGCTCTATAGGGGCAGTCCCTTGATCCTGGTCAGCAGTCGGCTGGCTTGTCTCTGGTTCGGCTGGAGCAGGTTCTTCTCTGGGACCTTGGACCTCCTGTCCAGGGGCTTCTTCCGCCTCCTGCTCGAAAGCTTCCGGGACGGGTTCGGGCTCCTGTCCGCTGTCCCGGGCAGAGGGTTCAGCTTTTTGAGCCTGCTTTCGGCTGTCGCGTCTGCGACGGACAATGACCCCGGAAGGAGTCATTGTTTCTTGAGAAACGTGGTCTCCGATCTTTTGATGGACTTTGGACCGGATGCTCTCCACCTGATCATCACTTAAGCCGCTCATATGGCTCTTCACAGGGATGTTTTCCTCCCTGAGGATATGCAGCAGCTCTTTATTGGACAAGCCGAGTTCGGCTGAGAGTTCTCGTACGCGCATTTTGGTGGTCATGACTCCCCCCTACACTTCTTCTGCCACCCCTTGTGACGGGTCAAGGCCCTTTGGCATCCGGGGTCGGAACAGACGTAAAAACCGCGCCCGGGCAGGATTTGTTGCGGATCATATTCAAGCGCTGGCCGGTCTTGGCCAGTGCGCTGGCATACATAACGGTACAGATTGCTTTTGGGCAGGCGTGAACGGCAGATACAACACATGCGTTGCGGAATATGCCTTCGGCGGGTGCCCCTCAAAGTGAGGCTGTCTTGGTCTGGGCGCGCGCTGTGCGGATGGTCGTTGATCATTTGTCGCCTTTAAAATCCTGAGCTGCCTGCTGCTGGTTTTGCATTGTCTGGGACTGCTCTCCGGTTACTTGTCCTTCTGATGCCGCCTGTTCTGGAGCTTGTTCCGGAGCGGCCTTTCGGGACAGAAGGTTGACTGTGGATCGCAGGTCATCCAGCCTCTGTTCGGTCATTCCTTCGACCTGAAAAAGGACGTCATCAGAAGCGGATTGCAGGGCTTCCAGGCTGTTGAGTCCGGCTGCATAGAATTGATCCACGGATATACCGGTCACACTGGCCACATGCTCCACTTCCTGCCGGTGGGCGTAAAGCTCCCCATATCTGCTTTCGGTGACTACGTCGATCTTCCAGCCCAGAAGCTTGCTGGCCAGCTTTACGTTCTGCCCTCTGCGGCCGATGGCCAGATGATGCTGACTGTCCGGGACCACGACTTCCAAGGTTTTGTCGTCCTCATCCACAGTAATGCTGGATATTCTGGCCGGAGAGAGGGCGTTGACTGCATAGGTGGTGATGTCCGGACTCCAGAGGACGATATCGACGCGTTCCCCTTTGAACTCTTGAACGATTTTATTGATTCGCGAGCCGCGCACTCCAACACAGGCTCCGACCGGGTCCACATCCCGGTCCCTGGAGAGCAGGGCGATCTTGGCCCGGAACCCGGGGTCTCTGGCGATGCCCATGATCTTGATGGTTCCATCGCTGATTTCCGGAACCTCGAGCCGGAACAGGGCGGCCATCAGATCGGGGTGGGAGCGGGAGAGGATAACCTGAGGACCTTTGCCTTCCTTCTTGACATCCAGGATATAGCCCTGGACTCGATCTCCCCGGCGGTAGTGCTCCTTAGGCACCTGCTCTTCCTTGGGCAGGACAGCTTCTGTGCGGCCCAGATTTATTATCCATCCAGTCCGGTCCCGGCGTTGCACAGTACCGCTTATGATCTCACCCTTTCGCTCAATGAACTCTTCGTATATAATTTCCTGTTCAGCATCGCGCATGCGCTGGATGATGACCTGTTTGGCGGATTGGGCTGCAATGCGGCCCAGGTTCTCAACATGCAGCTTGAAGCCGAGTTCGTCCTCGAGCTCCACATTGGGATCCACCTCTTTGGCTTCTTCCAGGCTGATCTCGGTGTCCGGGTCGTCGAGTTCTTCAGTGACGATTTTGAATTGGTAGACTTCCACATCCCCGGTGTCTTCATTGAAGTTGACTTCAATATCCAACTTGTTGTTGAACTTTTTGTTCACCGCAGAACGTACGGCCTCTTCCAGAGTGTCGATAAGGACGTCGCGATCTATACGCCGTTCTTTGCTTATGTGATCAATAGACTTTTTCAGTTCCAAACTCATGGGCGGACCTCCACATTCTGGCCCTGTAAGACATGATCCGACCCAGGATCAGCGGTCGGTATAGACAAGATGCATCTTTTGAACCTGATCCCAGCTGCACGTCAGGGTCTGAGAAGTGGTGTGCAAGGTTAGTTCATTTTCGGCGGCCTGGACCAAGGAGCCGCGCCACTTCTTGCTCCCTTGGACCGGGGCCTTAAGGACGACGGATACCGGATGGCCTATATAGTCTGTCAGCTGATGAAAATGGAAAAATGGCCGTTCCAGGCCAGGAGAGGAAACCTCCAGAACATAGGAACCGGGTATGGGATCTTCCACATCCAGAAGCATGCTGATATGCCGACTGGCCTCGGCGCATTGGTCTATGGTCACTCCGTCCTCGGAGTCCATGAAGACCCGCAGCTTGCCCCCTTTGGGGGAGGCGGGAACTTCAATGCCCCACAGAGTGAGCCCCAGAGAAGATACGATTGGTTCGATGAGGCTGACGAGACGGTCGTGCTGAGTCATTTATGCAAATCAAAAAAAAAGTGGACCATACGGTCCACTCCCTTGGATACACGTTGTTGGGTAAGGAGTGGAGCGGGTGACGGGGATCGAACCCGCGACACCAAGCTTGGGAAGCTTGTACTCTACCAGCTGAGCTACACCCGCTCGATCAACGAGATAACTGGCATGTTCCTTGGGATTTGTCAACCCCTGTCCAGGATGCCCACAGGGCTTTTTGGTTCTGCTTTCCATTTTCAGCAATTTTAGTTGATTTGCTCTGTCTCTGGATAATAGCAATTTGTGTTCAGTGTTCGGTGTTCACTGTTCAGCTTTGCCTCCGGCAAATCTGAAATATTTTTTGCCCCAAAGCGGGAAAAAAAAGGGAAATTTGCCGGATTGATCAGGTATGAAACTTATGTATGTTTTGCTCCGTCATTGCCCGGCCCGGATCCTTCAAATACACCGGGATCAGACTCACCGGGCAATCTAGGGGAAAGCCTTTCTATCTGCTCTTGATTCCCGCCTTGCGCGAAAATGACGGACAAAGTGGTATCTCGTTTCATACGAGCAAAAAAACTTGAGATAGCTGATATTTATTGATTAGCCTTCCTGATGCTTCAAAATGTCCCCAAATATGTTTCCAAAGTATAATATCCGCATGGATCAGGACTTCTGAAGCTGAACACTCCTGGAAACTTACATTTGAGAACAAAATTACCGTGCCCAGGCCACAAGCCCCTTGAAGGAGATCCGAGTTTAGACTAAGAAGGAGGCAATGCACACCCAAATAACATCCGTGCACTTGATTACCAAAAGCGGTCACCCCCAGGCCCAAACCTTGGGGAGGGAAATCCAAGCTTGGCTGGAAAATCAAGGCTGCCAGGCCCGGATCGTTCCCTCGGACAACTACGTCCATGTCGAGCCGGGGTGTAGCTCCTTGCCGGACTTCGTGCTGGTCCTGGGCGGGGACGGGACTTTGCTCCGGGTGGCCGGCCGGGTTGCGGAACTGGGGATACCAGTGCTGGGAATAAACTTTGGACGGGTCGGCTTTTTGACCTACCTGTGTCCAGGCGAATGGGAACAGTTTTTAAGTGAGGTTTTGCAGGGCAGGTACCGCCTCAGCCCCAGGATCATACTCGGATATGAAGTGGAAAGAGAAACGCATATCATTCACTGCGGTCGGTTTATCAACGACCTCGTGGTTGGCCGCAGCGGATTGGCCCGTTTGGTTCGCTTGAGCCTGTGGAGTGGGGACAGGCTGATGACCCATCTACGCGCCGACGGGGTGATTGTGTCCACGCCAGTGGGGTCCACTGCCTACGCTGCTGCTGCCGGCGGAGCCTTGATCAGTCCGGAGCTGGAAGTCATGGAGGTCTGCCCTGTATGTCCGTTTATGAGCGATTTGAGGCCCTTGGTTCTGCCCAGCCATGAGCGACTCTCCATCCGCGTGGAGACGGCCTCTCCGGAGAGCTTTGTGACCCTGGACGGGCAATCCGGCTGGCCTCTTCATGAAGGGGATGTGGTCCGGGTCCAGGCATGTCGGGAGAGGTTTCAGCTCGTGGAGCCGGAAGAGGGGTCTTTCTTCCAGCACCTGCAACGTTCGGGGTATTTTCATGGCGGCCAGTGAAAAACAGGCGAATCTCGGATGGAGGATGAGTCGGTTCCTGGTTTGGGCGATGGCCGTTTTGGTTATGGCTGTCCCCATTGCCTGCGGTCCAAAAAAAAAGCCTGAACCCGGTTTGGTCCCCTTATCTGTCCAGGAGCAAAAGATATTGGTCCAGGCCCTGGACCCTTCCACCCAGGGACTGACCTCGTGGCTGGATTTGGCCAAGCCCGTGCGCCGCAGTCTCAAAGCCCTCCAGGCCCGGGACGGGGAACGGGTGCTTGTAGATCAGCCAAAACTGCGGCTCACTGTCCGGGATATACGGGTGAGTCTTGAGCATATGTTGCAAATACTCCCTGAATTGGACGCCGATCCGGAGTTGCTGACCAGGGAGTTTGTATGCTTTGAGCTGCGGCCCGAGGTGCTCTTTACCGGGTATTATGAGCCGCGGCTTGCGGCCAGCCTGGAGAAACTTCCCGGGTATCCCTATCCGTTGTATGCCCCGCCCCAGGATCTGCAAAGTGTTGATTTGGGACGCTTCCATCCCCGTTGGAGCGGACAGCGGCTGATGTATCGGATTGAAAAGGGCAGAGCGGTTCCCTACCATTCCAGAGCGGAAATCGATGGACAAGATGTCTTGCAGGACAAGGCCGAGGTTGTTGCCTGGGCCCGGGATGCCGTGGATGTTTTCTTTCTGCATATCCAAGGCTCCGGGAAGTTGCAGCTTCCAGGGGGAGGGACCGGATATGTGGGCTATGCCGGGAAAAATGGACGGGAATACGTTTCTCTGGGCCGTGTTTTAGTGGACAAAGGATATATGAGCTATGATGGGCTGAGTATGCAGTCTATACGTGCCTTTCTGGGCAAGAACCCGGAACTGATGCCTGAAATCCTGTTCACCAACCCCAGTTATGTTTTTTTTCAACTCCGCCAGGACGGGCCCTATGGGGCTATGGGCCGCAAACTGACCCCTATGGTCAGTCTGGCTACTGATCCGGCCCTTATACCCCTGGGGGCCTTGCTGGCCCTGCAGGTGGACTTGCCAGGGAAAGAAAGCGGAGGTACACTCGCCGGTCTCGGTTTGGCCCAGGATGTGGGTGGGGCCATCAAGGGGCGGCATGTGGATCTTTTCTGTGGAAGCGGCGCCCGGGCTGGCCGGTTGGCCGGCCGGCTCAAAACCAGGGGGCGGCTGTATCTGTTGGTGTCCAAAACCGTTCTCCAGCCGGGATAAAGCGGCTCCTATACACACAATACCCCAGGGTGCGCTTATTCCTGTATGACACAAGGAATGCGTAGCACCCGGGATATGCCCTTTGGTCAGTCCACACATATGAGCTCTGGTCAGGCGACAGCATTTTGCAATGCTCTCTCAAGGAGAAGAGGAATGTCATTTGAGGCGGTTATCGGACTGGAAGTTCATGCCCAGCTAAATACCCGATCCAAGCTTTTCTGTTCCTGTTCCACTGGTTTCGGGCAAGAACCGAACACCCATGTCTGTCCGGTGTGCGCTGGCATGCCCGGGGCCTTGCCGGTCATAAACAAAAAAGCGGTGGAATATGCAGCCAAGATGGCCCTGGCTGTTGGGTGCACAGTCAACCCCAGCTCGGTCTTTGCACGCAAAAACTATTTCTATCCCGACCTGCCCAAGGGGTACCAGATCTCTCAATATGAGACGCCCTTGGCCGAGCACGGACGGCTGGACATTGAAACCGAGGCCGGGGAAAAGACAGTACGCATAGTGCGTATCCACATGGAAGACGATGCAGGCAAATCCATCCATGCCCCGGGTGAGAACATGAGCTTTGTGGATCTCAATCGGACCGGGGTGCCCTTGATCGAAATCGTCAGCGGGCCTGATCTGGCTTCAGCCGATGATGCGGTGGCCTACTTGAAAGGGATGCGCAGCATATTGCGCTCCTTGAATATTTGTGATGCGAACATGGAGGAAGGCAACTTCCGCTGTGATGCCAACGTGTCTGTACGCCCCCAGGGGGAATCTGCTTTGGGAACCAGAACTGAGCTCAAGAACATGAACTCCTTCCGCCATGTGCACAAGGCCCTGGAGTTCGAAATATCCCGGCAGACGGCCCTGTTGGAGGACGGTGAGGCAGTTGTGCAGGAGACCCGGCTGTTCGACCAGGACAAGGGCCAGACCCGGGCCATGCGGGGCAAAGAGGAAGCCCATGACTACCGGTACTTTCCTGATCCGGACCTGGTGCCCATAACCATCCCGGAGGATGAACTCCGCAGTTGGCACAAAGAGCTCCCGGAGCTGCCGCAGGCCAAGGCCAGGCGGTTTGTACAGGCCTACGGCCTGCCCCGGGATGATGCTTTGCTATTGACCCAGGAACGGGACATGGCCGATTATTTTGAGGCTGCGGCGGGCGAGGGGGTCTCGGCCAAGGAAGTCAGCAACTGGATGTTGACCGAGATGCAGCGGGAACTCAAAGAACAAGACTTAAAGGCTGCCGAGGCAAAGTTTCGACCTTCCCAGCTGGCCGCCTTGATAAATCTCATTGCCCAAGGTAGCATCAGCAATAGCATTGGAAAGCAGATTTTTTCCGAGCTGTTCGCCTCGGGGCAAGACCCGCAGGCCTATGTGCAGGCCAAGAATCTGGTCCAGATTTCGGATCAGGATCAGCTGGAGGACATTGTGGCCCAGGTCCTGGAGGAGAATCCGGACGAAGTGCAGGCCTATCAGGGTGGAAGGACCAAGCTGCTCAGTTTTTTCATGGGCCAAGTCATGAAGAAAACAAAGGGGCAGGCCAACCCGCAGAAGGTAAACGCTTTGCTCAAATCCAGGCTGGAATCCTTATGAAGCGACATATCCGTTTTTCCGAGGCCGAGCAGGCCTTGCTGCTCTTGGATCAGCGCTATTTGCCGGAAAAGGAAAAGTGGTTCGTGTGCCGTAGTGTCTTGGACGTGATCTCGGCCATGGAGCACATGGTGGTCCGGGGGGCACCGGCTATCGGGGTGACGGCTGCCTACGGATGTTGCTTGGCAGCCGCCACTCAAGACCCTTCGGACAGCAAGTGGCAAAAACGCCTCAACGAAAAGCTGGATCAGCTGAGCAGAGCCCGGCCGACTGCGGTCAATCTGCAGTACAGCGTACAGCGCATGCGTTCGGCCTGGAAAACAGATCCGGATCTCAGACTGGATGATGTGCGCTGGATATGGGTGAAGCTGGCCAAGGACATGCACAATGAGGACATTGCCGCCAACAAAGCCATGGGACGCTTGGGACAGGAGCTTATCCAGGATGGATGGACGGTGATGACCCATTGCAACGCCGGTGCGTTGGCCACAGGTGGTTACGGGACGGCCTTGGGAGTAGTTCGGGCGGCTCGGTCCGCGGGCAAAACAGTGCAGGTAGTGGCCAATGAAACACGCCCCTTCCTTCAGGGGGCCCGGTTGACCGCTTATGAATTGCATAAGGACAATATCCCGGTCAGGGTGGCCTGTGACAATGCGGCTGCCCTGCTCATGGACAAGGGCTTGGTGCAGGCTGTGGTCGTCGGCGCGGACCGTATTGCGGCCAACGGAGACACAGCGAACAAGATTGGGACTTACGGATTGGCTCTTCTGGCCCGGGAGCAGGGGATCCCTTTTTATGTGGCCGCGCCCCTGTCCACCTTGGATGTCAGCACTCCCTCCGGTGATGAGATCCCCATCGAGGAGCGACCGGCCCAGGAAGTGACCCACATGCAGGGAGTTCGCCTTGTGCCCGAGGGGGTAGCAGTATTTAATTACGCTTTTGACATCACTCCCCATGGGTTGATTACCAGTATCATTACCGAGAAAGGCATCCTTGAACCTCCGTTTGCCAAAAGCATTTCCCGGGTCAAGCAGACGCAGCCCAATGATCACTGTTGAGCAGTGGAGCCCTCATGCGCATGCATATCCCGAAGGGCAGCGCTCACAACCTGCCGCAGGGAGCTTCCCGGCATCTCAAACCTTTTCCGATCAGAATCTTTCATGAACACATTTCCCCTTGTGGCCTTAATCGGCCGGACCAATGTGGGCAAATCCACTCTCTTTAATCGGCTCCTCCGGCAGAACAAAGCCTTGACCCATGACCGGCCCGGGGTGACCAGAGACCGTATCTACGGGCAGGTGCACACCGGCCGGACGGGATTTGCGCTGGTGGATACAGGAGGCATTGAGCCGGAGGCAGAAGGGGACCTGCAGGCCACCATCATGGCCCAAGCCCAGGAAGCTATGCACGAAGCCCAGCTCATAATCCTGGTAGTGGACGGGAAGGTTGGCCTGACCCCGATTGATCAGGAACTGGCCGAGCTGATCCGTAAAAGCCATAAACCCGTATTTGTGGCGGTGAACAAAGTGGACGGCCCAGAACAGGAGACCGGGTGCTTGGCGGATTTTCATGCCCTGGGTCTGGATATGGGCCCGGTTTCCGCCGCTCACGGCTATGGATGTCCAGGCCTGGTCCAGGTCATACAGGAGCGGGTGCCCACTGGGGAGGAGGATATCCAGGGGCATAGATTGCATCCAGACCTCAGCCTGGCCCTTTTGGGCCGGCCCAATGTAGGCAAGTCTTCGATGATCAATGCCCTGGTGGGGGAAAAACGGCTCATTGTCAGTCCTGAGGCCGGAACAACCAGGGACAGTGTGGATGTGGTCCTGGACAGGAACGGAAATAGATATGTATTTGTGGATACAGCCGGGGTTCGCCGCAAGAGCCGAATCCGCGACTCTCTGGAGAGGTTCAGTGTCCTGCGGGCTTTAAAGAGCAGCAAACGGGCCCAGGTGACTGTTTTGGTTGTTGACGGGACCCAGCCCTTGAGTACCCAGGATAAAAAGCTTGTGGCTTTTCTGGACAAGGAAAAGACGCCGCTGATATTGGCCTTGAATAAGATCGATCTCATGGACAGATCAAAACGGCCCAAGGTCAAGGCCTATTTTGAGCATGAGTTGCGTTTTTGCCCTCATGTGCCACTCATCGCCACCTCCAGCGTCACCAGGGCCGGCCTGGGAGGGCTTTTGCCCTTGGCTGAAAAGCTGTGGGCCGAGTGCGGTCATCGGGTAAGTACAGGAGAGCTCAACCGCGTCCTGAAGGAGCTGACCGCAAATCAACAACCGCCTGTTGTCAAAGGCCGCAGAGCCAAATTTTACTATATGACCCAGGCCGAATCCACTCCACCCACCTTTGTTTTTTTTATGAACGACCACTCGTTATTGAAAAGCAATTATGGGAAATACTTGGAAAAGCAAATCCGCAAACGCTTAGGGCTGCATATGACGCCCATCAACTTGGTGTTTCGGACCAGCCAGGGATGAGACGTGGGGCGCGGTTTTCTTTTTCTCTGTATATGCAAACCTGAACACGCACGCAGCACAAAGGAGTATGCTTCATGGTGCAAAAGACGCAGCAGATATGGTTCAATGGCCGGTTGGTTCCCTGGGAGGAAGCCAATGTCCATGTGTTGACTCATACCCTGCATTACGGGGCCGGGGTCTTTGAGGGAATCCGCTGCTATAAGTGCTCAGACGGTTCCTCGGCGGTGTTTCGTTTGGAAGATCATGTAGACCGCTTCTTCGATTCCGCGCGGGTGGTTCAGATAGAGATCCCATTTACCAGGGAGGAGATCAGCCAGGCCATCTTGGACACCTTGCGCATCAACGGATTGCGGGAAGGGTATATCCGGCCTCTGGCTTTTATCGGAGACGGGGCTATGGGTGTATATCCGGGTGACAATCCCGTGCATGTGATCATTGCCGTCTGGCCTTGGGGGGCCTATCTGGGTGACGAGGCCCTGCACAAGGGGATCGCGGTGAAGACTTCCAGCTTTACCCGGCATCATGTGAACGTCATGATGACCAAGGCCAAGATCTGTGGCAATTATGTCAATTCCGTCCTGGCCAAGCGGGAGGCCTTGGCCGACGGATACGACGAATCCCTGCTCTTGGATGTGGACGGCTATGTGGCCGAGGCCTCGGGGGAGAATATATTCATCGTCAAGAAAAGCGTCTTGAAGACCCCGCCCCTGGGCCCGGTCCTGCCCGGAATCACCCGGGACTGCCTGGTTACCCTGGCCCGGGATATGGGCTATGGGGTCCAAGAACAGAGGTTCACCAGGGACGAGGTGTACACAGCTGACGAGGCCTTTTTTACCGGCACAGCGGCTGAGGTGACCCCTATCCGCGAGCTGGACCGACGCAAAATAGGACCGGGTGAGGCTGGAGCGGTAACCAAGCTTTTGCAGCAGGAGTTTTTCCGCGTGGTCCACGGGGATAATTTGAAATATGCCGGATGGTTAACTCACTTTACTCTGGAATAGCCTCAAAAAGGTCGGCTCAACATCATGGCTCAGACGCACTTAACAGCGGCCTATCGCCCCCAGCTCTTTGCCCAAGTGGTTGGACAAGATGCGGTGGCCCGCATTCTGTCCCGAGCCGCTGCAAAGAACAAGGTGGCCCCGGCCTATATGTTCAGCGGGACCCGGGGCGTGGGCAAGACCACTGTGGCCCGCATTTTGGCCAAGGCCATCAACTGCCGGCAGGGACCGGAGGCTGAACCGTGCAACTCCTGCGACTTTTGCCGCCAGATCACTCAGGGGGTCAGCCTGGATGTGACCGAGATCGACGGGGCTTCACATACCGGGGTGGATCATGTGCGCAAGCTGACCGAAGACGTGAGTTATGCGCCGCTTGCCTGCCGCTACAAAGTGGTCATCATCGATGAGGCGCACATGCTCTCCCGTTCCGCCTTCAACGCCCTGCTCAAGACCCTGGAGGAACCTCCCGGACATGTGTGCTTTATCCTGGCCACCACTGAGCCGCACAAGTTTCCGGCCACCATTGTCAGCCGCTGCCAACATCTGGTGTTCAAGCGCGTTGAGCAGCAGATCCTGGAGAGGCACATGGCCGGGATACTTGCCGAGCAGGATGTGACCTACGACCCGGGAGCTCTGCGCATTCTGGCCCGTAAGGGTGCGGGGAGTGTGCGGGACTGCCTTTCCCTTCTCAGTCAGGTCTTGGCCCTGGGCGAGACTGAGGTCTCCGCCGGGACAGTGCAGTCCCTGCTCGGGCTAGCCGGGCAGGAGCTGATGGAGGAGTGCATTCAGGCCCTTGCCCGGCAGGACAGCAAGGCCATCCTGAGCCTGGTCAGGCACCTGCTGGACCACGGCCTGGATATCAGCTTTTTTCTGCAGGATCTGGCCCAGGTATGGCGCAACCTGTTCATTCTCAAACAGACCGGGGAAGAGGGGATATCTTTGCTGGAGATGCCCGAAGAAGAGGCCAGGCATTGGCTGGACAGGGCGCAGGAGCTGAATATGCGGCAGATACACGCCGCCTGGCAGATGACTTTACAGGGCCAAAAACGGGTGGTCTCCAGTCCGGATCCGGCCTTGGCTCTGGAACTCATGCTTATGAACCTGGCCTTTTTGCCGGATTTGGTGGGTATGGAGGAGGCAGGATGCCCGGGCTCAGGCCCAAAGGGGCCAACCGGGCAGGAGCCCACGAAGAGCACGAAAGTGAAGCCACAGACAGCAGGCCAGGAGCCGTTGGGAGCGCAGGCCTCCCGGTCCGAGTATGGACAGGTAGAGGAAAAACTTGATTGGCAGGGATTTGTGCAGACTCTTCGTTCCAGCCATGACAAAAGCCTTCCCAATCTGCATCTGGTTCAAGGGCAGCTCAACGGCGACTGCCTGGAGCTTCACTGTCCAGGGTATATGGCCCAACGCCTCCAAAGCAATGCGAAGATGGCCTGGCTCCAGGAACGGGCCCAAGACTATTTCGGCTTTGAGGTGAAAATCCATGTATGTCAGCTGGGAACGGAGCAAGGAAGGGATGCGCAGGATTGGAAAAAAAAAATTCTCAGCGAGGCGGCAGTGCAGGAGGCCATTGAGCAGTTTGCAGCCAAGGTGGTGGACGTCGAACCCCTTGGGTAAAGCCTCTACTACGTAGGGGGTATACAGCCCTGGGGCCAAACGTCTATCCCTCAATAATAAAGGCCTCCCAAATCCCTCCAGGGGACATTGGAGTGGGTGGGACAGACCATGTTTGACGATTCTCGGATGCCGGGAACGAAAATCTGCACCAGTGTCTGGTGATGAATATTGTGAATGGAGAGTATATGGGACTTAATGACTTGATGCAGCAAGCGCAGCAGATGCAAAAGAAAATGGCGGATATGAAAGAGGAACTGGCCCACAAGACAGTGGAGGCCAGTGCCGGCGGCGGTATGGTCACGGTCAAGGCCAGCGGCGCCTTGCAGGTGGTCGAGGTGCACATCGATCCGGCAGTGGTTGACCCCCAGGATGTGGGCATGTTGCAGGACCTCATCCATGCAGCCACCAATGAGGCCTTGAAAAAGGCCAGGGAAATGGCGGAAGGGGAAATGTCTCAATTGACCGGAGGGATGAAGATCCCTGGGCTGGATCTGCTGTAGTCCCGCGGACGGGAAACCGGATAAAGAACAAAAAAACCAGGGAAGGCCCTGTGCCTTTGCAACGTGAGGAAATGAGATAACGGATATGGAACGGTTGCCGCGGGCCCTGCAGATCTTGGTGGAGCAATTGACCGCCCTGCCCGGAGTGGGGCACAAATCAGCTCTGCGTATGGGACTTACACTCCTCAATTGGCCGGAGGAAAAGGCCCGCAGTCTGGGCCAAGCCATTTACGATTTGCGGGACAGTCTGTGTTTGTGCAGTCATTGCCGCAGTCTGACCGAGACCGACCCTTGTCCAGTATGCAGCGATCCCGGCCGCGATGACCGGGTGCTGTGCGTGGTGGCGGATTGGGATTCACTTTTGGCCATTGATGAAGCCGGCTTCTATCAAGGGAAGTATTTCGTTCTGGGAGGCTTGCTTTCTCCACTGGACGGCGTGCATTCCGATCAGTTGGCTTTTGATCTGCTCAGGCAGCGCTTGGCCCAAAAACAGATCCAGGAAGTGGTTCTGGCCCTGGGCACCACCCGGGAGGGTGAAGCTACAGAATCCTATGTCCGTAATCTCGTAGCTGGTGAGTTCCCCTCACTGCGGATCAGCAGGCTGGCCCAGGGCATTCCGGTGGGTTCGGATCTGAAGTATATGGATCGGGAAACCTTAAAGCAGTCCATGACCTATAGACAGGCGCTGGGCTAAGGGAGCCAAGAAAAAGCCAGGTGCTGGAGCATCCGGGTTTGGTCACTGTGATAGGAAGTTTGGGGCAGGTGATTCCTGGAGTGGATCTTGCAGTTTCCCGGCATTGACAAGCCCGGACGCCCGCATTACGTTGCCTCTGACCCATGTGCGAGAGTGGCGGAATTGGTAGACGCACCAGACTTAGGATCTGGCGGGATTCCCGTGGGAGTTCGAATCTCCCCTCTCGCACCATATCAAAGCACCTGCCGTTTGAAGTCCATTCCCAACCACGACCGGTCCTTTTCCAAGCGGTCATCATCTGATCATGCAAGAGAAATTTCCAGGAGAGAGGCATGCCGGAAGTCGATGTGCACAAGGCGGATCTGCTGGCCCCATTTATCGGTCAGGACTTTTTGACCTGGCTGTGGTTTTGTACGGAAACGGGCAGAGGGACCTGGACTCTGGGCACAGGGGAGACGGTTGCCTTGTCCATGACCCAACGAGTGGCTGTGCAAGGGGGTGAAGGGGAAAGCAGGGACACGGCTACCAGCGCCGGTCCCCAATCACGGCTGCGGGAGGCCAGGCTGGGTCTTCGGACCGGGAAAAAGGTCCACCAGGCCCGGGTACATATGGAGATGGACGAAAACATCTGGCAGGTGCAGGTGCGGGCCGAGGATTTTGCCTTGAGCGGCCTGCGCACACCGAAGGTGGAGCTCCGGGTGGAGGAGGGAGAAGATCCCGACGCCCGGTTTTTGGAGAAGATGTATCTCATCGACAGATGCCTGGAGGTCTTGGATCTGGCTTTTTCCAGCTTCATGGAGCGCAGGCTGGGATCGGACTGGGGGCGAGAGGTCCAGGCCGTGAAGGCATGGATACTGGCCTAAAGCGCGCTTCGCCCGCAACCCAAAATATTTCGGCTTTGCCTCCGGCAAATCTGAAATATTTTTTGTCCCTAACACTACAGCGAAAGATAGGAGCCACATGCCTTTTCCGTCATTGCCCGGCCCCGATTTCAGAACACATCGCAATCTCACTCCCCGGGCAATCTAGGAAAAAGCCTTGATATCTGAGATCGCTTTATTCTATGGCGGGATGCCAGGATTCCCGCCTGCGTGGGAATGACGGAAAAGAACTGAAGTTTCGCTGTAGTGCTAAGCGGGCAAAAAAAAGCAATTTGCCGGATTGATCAGGTATGAAACACACCGAGTTCCGCTCCCTCCGTCATTTCCCGGCCCGACATTCAGGCTTGGGAGGAGGGACAAGGGGGGGGCGGTGCGCCTTGCGCCGGATCCAGTTCATGGCCCGGAGGATGCTTGTGCGTCGGGCCAGCTTCTGCTCCAAAATGTACTTACCGGGAAAATTGGTAAAGGAAATTCCGATGAGTATGGTCAAAAGGCCCTGTCCGGGCAACAGAAGCATGGCCAACCCGGCCAGGATGAATATTCCGCCCAGGAGATTCTTGAGCAGAGTGAGGAGAAAGTTGATCTTGGGATACGCGGATACAGTGCGCAGGGGTTTGCGGGACTGAGCGGAAAAGTAGGTGGCCGGAAGGCGGATTATGAGCCAGGGGATAAGCACTATGCTGCCTGCAAAGAGGAGGAGGGACATGGAGGCCATGGCCCATATGAAAGGCAGGAAGGGATCGATCCAATCCAGATTCATCGGTGAACCGCTCTCTGTATCTTCATTTATTGTCTTTATTCTTATACCCGTGAACTGTGAACCCTCAAGGTGAACATAAAAACGCTGTGAGGTAAAGTCGTGTCCACTCCGGGGACAAAAACGCGCACTGAGACCTGCCGCAGGTGCGGAAGCTGCTGTCGCAGCTGCCCTCCGGCTTTGCACGGAGAAGATAAAGAGCTCTACGTCCGTTCTGAGGTGGGCAGACAGCATCTGGTCACTTTTCGGCAGGGGGAGAGGGTGTTTGACAATGTCCGGAACAAAGTCCTGACCTTGGACCGGGAGATGGTCCGCATCCGCTCCCTGCCCCGGGGCAAAACCTGCATATTCTTCGAACCCGAGCAGCGGGCCTGCCGCATATATCCCAAAAGGCCCCTGGAATGCCGGGTCTTTGCCTGTTGGGATCCCCAAGACCTGCTTGTGACCTATGCAAAGGACCGGGTGCAGCGTATGGACCTTGTCTCCTCTCACTCCGCCCTGGGCCAGATCATCGCCGAGCACGAAAAGATGTGCCCTTGGGACCGGGTTATGGACCTCTTGCCCGGGGTGCAAAGAGATCCGGTCTCTGTCCAGGCCCAAGAGTTGGCCCGAATCCTAAATGCTGATCAAGGTATGCGCCAGGGTCTTCAAGAACAGGCCGGGGCTCTGGAGGCGGAGCTTGACTTCATCCTGGGAAGATCCATGTCAGCCGTTCTCCCTGGGCTGGGGCTGTCGGTCCGTCGGACCGGGGATGGGTACTCTTTTCAAAGCCGAAGTGGAATATTGAGATGATCCTCTTTGCAGGCTACAAAAAAAGGAGCAGGCTGACGGCCATGACCAACATGCCCAAAATCAACCCCCCCATGGCGACATGGTGCTCTCCGTATTCCTCGGCTGTGGGCAAAAGCTCGTCCATGGATATATAGACCATGAGTCCAGCGACCGCGGCGAACAGGAGGCCAAAGGTCATATCATTGAAAAAGGGCAAAAGAAGGAGATAGCCCACGCCGGCGCCCACAGGCTCGGCCACTCCGGAAAAAAGGGAAAAGAAAAAGGCCTTGCTTCGGCTCCCGGTGGCGTAATACAAAGGCACACTGACCGCTATCCCCTCTGGGATATTGTGAATGGCTATGGCCGTGGCAATGGGCAGGCCCAGATGGGGATCTTCGAGAGTGGCCATGAATGTGGCCAAGCCTTCGGGAAAGTTGTGTATTGCGATGGCCAAAGCGGTGAACATCCCGGTGCGCAGGAGCTTTTGATAGGCGGCGCTCTGGGCCTCGTCGTTGAGAGCCTCGATGCGGTGAGCCTCATGGGGATTTTCGTAGGAGGGAACCAAAGCGTCGATGGTGGCTATGCAGGCTATACCGGCGAAAAAGGCCCCCACTGTAAGCCAGCTGCCCATATGCAGCCCCAAAGACTCGATCAGGGAGGAGCGGGCTTTGGGCAAGATCTCCATAAAAGAGACATAGATCATGACTCCGGCCGAAAATCCCAGGGCGCCGGACAGGAACTTGGGGTTGGCCCCACGGGAGAAAAAAGCCAGGGTGCTGCCGACCCCAGTGGCCAGTCCGGCGCCCAAAGTCAGGCCAAAGGCCAGAAAAAGCGAGCTGTGCTCCATAAGTAAGATGAGCTAGTCTGAGGAATTCTCCTTGCCCTCTGTAGAGGTCCACCAGGCACTTGAGGCTCCCTTTTTCTCCTGCTGATCCTTTCCGGAGGGGCTGATGAAGGAGTCGTTGAGCTTTTGGATGTACTGGCGGGCTTCTGCGCCAATGGTTTCCAGTTTTTTATGATTGCCGCCGCTGAGACCTGCCGGCTGCGTGCAAAAGATGCTTCGCCACCAGCGGATATTTTGGCCCAGGATGCGCTGCATGCGGGTTTTGAGCTTGGCATCTGCAATGGAGCTGACCGTCTTGGAGATCAAACGCTGGCCGATGCGTCTACGGATCCGGAAATGACCCCAGATGAGCAGGATGAGAATTACAATGCTTGTAACCTGCAGCCAGGCGCTGGAGGCGATTTGGGACGGAATCCGGAGGAGGCTGTTCAATCCGGACGTTCCTTGAAAATACAGGCTTCCCGCCCCCAGGAGGATAAGGGCTGCGGCGATCAAAACCGCTTCCGTGGTCAGCACCTGGCGTCGCCAGGTCCTTAGAAAGGTATGGATTTGGGGGGTCAAAGTAGATTGCAGATACCGGGCCGACTCTTCCAGCATGCCGACGATGCGGTAGGCCCGCTCCACACGGACTTCTTCAATCCTTTTGTTGATTTCACCCAGATCCCGGTCCCGCTTGCGCTCAAATCGGTCCCGGGTGGCTTCGTCCTGGATGGGGACAGCCACGTCCGGATTGTAGATGCTGAAATATTGACCTGCGGTCAGTCCGTGTTCTGCCAAGGCCCGCTGCCAGGCGGCAAAGACCTGTTCCGGGTTGTCCTCCTTGGCTGTGACATCGATCTGATTGAGTATATACAGGAATTTGTTCGAATCTCTGCGCTGAATCGTATCCTGGACCAAGTGTTTGAGGGTGTCCCGCATGGAGCCCGACTCCGGATGGCGGGCGTCGAAAAAGACCAGAACCAGGTCGGAGAGATCGATGATCCGGTCGGTGATGCGCAGAGTGGCCGTGCGTTGGGCATCGGCATCAAAGCCCGGTGAATCGACCAGGATCTTGCCTTTGACTTTGGAGCTGGAACAGGTTTTGAGCTGCAGAAAGGAGTCTACGTGCTTCCCCTGGCCCGGAGCGGCCTTTTCAATGGCCTTGCCGATGCCGTACAGTGGAAAGCGGGGGTCGGAATCCAAGGCCACTCCGGGCAGGATGTGTACAGATTCATCCGGAGAATAGGAAATGACCGTGAACTTGTCGTCCACAGCCTGGTTGCCTGTGGACTGCAACTGGGAGCCCAGATAGGAGTTTATGAAAGTCGACTTTCCGGAGGAATAAGTGCCCAGGATGGCTATGAGCGGCCACCAGGGAGTGCGGGTGGCAAATGATTCTTTCGGGTCCAGAAAGCCTATACTGTGCCCGATAACATCGAGCTTGCGGAAGCTCTGGACCACGTCCTGCAGGATTGGGTTTTCCTGTTTGAGATGCTCTTCCAGCCTATCCAGGCGTTGACCGATCTGAGACTCATTGGGCATGTTCCCTCTCCTTGCTTGTATGTTGCGGACTCTTGGGGAATTGTCGCTTCCAGCGGTGGCTATTCAGAACGGATGCGCAGTTCTTGGCCGGGATAGATCTCCGAAGACGGAGAAAGGTCGTTCCAGGACCGTAACTGTTCCACGCTGACATCAAACTTCAATCCGATACGATAGAGATTGTCTCCCTTCTTGACCGTGTAAGTCTTCCCAGCCTCCTGAGTCGATCCCGATTCTGAATCTGAACTTGAATCTGAACCTGATTCTTTGTCTGATCCGCCCCCTGAGCTTGAGGCCAAGAGCTTGGACTGCAAGGCGCGGAAATTGGACTGGGCTTCTTTTTTGAACCGAGTGAAGTCGTTTTCCAGGTTTTGAAGCTGGGTGCCCACGGCCTGGAAGGATTGGCCATCAGCTGGTTGCCCTGCACTCAATGACTCTATCCTGGAAGTCAGCTGTTCCACCTTGTTTTCCAATCTTTCCAGCCGGGAGGCCATCTGATCCAGCTCCGGGGAGGCGGCGACGGTCCGGTCCGTGGATTTGGAGGGCGAGGTGTCCTGATCATCCCCCAAAAACAGGGTCAGCCCGAAGACAAGGAGCACTCCGGCCACCCCGGCGGCAATCCAGGGTAAGTACGGCGTCTGGGTTAGATGAGTGACCCAGTCTCCCAGGGAAAATGTGCGCGGCTCTTTCTCCGGAGGTGTTTCCAGGTCGTCTAAGTCGTCAATCCATTTATTCCGGCTCATAGGTCTGCCCTCATCCTTGATCGGCGTGTTCAAGTGCGGTTATGGACAAAAAGGGACATATGTATGCACCATGTTTACGTATGCCGGGCTGTGATGTCCTCTAAGGCTTGATGTATATCTGGGAACTGAAAGGCAAAACCGTGCTTCTTTAAGACAGCCGGCCGAACGGCCTGGCCTTTGCTGAGCATAGAGGCCAGCTCCCCGAAGCGAAGACGCAGAGCAAGCTCCGGGACCGGCAGGACGGCGGGACGATGGATTGCCTGGGCCAAGGCTTTGGTAAACTGGGCATTGGTGATAATCTGCGGGGCACAGACATTGACCGGACCGTGTATACTGGGATCAGTCACAACCGCCTCCAAAGCACTGACCAGGTCATGAATGTGCACCCAGGGAAAAGGTTGGCGCCCGCTGCCTATCCGGCCTCCCAAGCCTTTGTGAAAGATGGGCAGGATCTGTTGCAGCATGCCTTCCCCAGCCGCCAAAACCGGAGCGAACCTGGTCACCACCACCCGGGCGCCCAAGCTTTGAGCCCGCATGGCCTCTTCCTGCCAGGCCGTGCACACCCGGGCCAGGAAGTGATCCCCTGGTGGACTGGTTTCGTCAAAGACCTCGGTCTGAGAAAAGGGATACACACCAACTGCGTTGGCGTTGATCAGAACCGGTGCATCGTGGGAGGCGGCCTGCAAGGCCTGGACGGCCATCCGCGTGGATTGCACCCTGGACTCCCGGATCTCATCCTTGACCCTGGCAGTCCATCTGGCCATGATATTTCTGCCCACCAGGTTGATCACGGCCTGACATTCGGCGGATCTCTCCTGCCATTCTCCAGGCTGCATGGGATCGCCAAGGACCACGGAGACGTTCTTCTGCTCCCAATCCGGCCTGGGCCGGCGACTGACAATGAGCACTTCGTGGTCTTGTCCGGCAAGACAGTGGATCAGGTTCCGGCCGATAAAGCCGGTTCCCCCCAGCAAAGCTATGCGCATGGCCGCTTCTCCTTACTCAGCGGGCAAAAACCGGGAAAGTTTATCCACATGAGAAAGCATATCTTTTTTTTGCTGGCGGCTCAAGAGGTTTCCTGGACTGGCCAGGGCTTTTGGGTTCTGCTTTCCATTTTCAACAATTTCAGTTGATTTGCTCTGTCTCTGAATAATAGCAATTTGTGTTCAGTGTTCGGTGTTCATTGTTGTGAATAAGAACTTGAGATACCTAATATTTCATGATTTGCGTTCCTGATGCCTCAAAATGTCCCAAAATATGTTTCCAATGTATAATATGCGCATGGATCAGGACTTCTGAAGCTGAACACTCCTGGAAACGTAGATTTGAGAACAAAATGACCGTGCCGGACTGGCATGCACGCGGTATGGCTCACGATGAGGTCTTGGCCTCTTGCAGGACGTGGACTGCAACATCGAAATCGTACAACTTTAAGGGATCATTTCCGTCTTTACGGTCATACATCTGAGCTGCCTGCCGTACAGCCTCAAAGGTCAGCCAGTCGTGCTCGGCCCACAGCTGCGGATCCTTGTCGTTATGCAGCCTGAACTCTATGATCTGGTCGTTCTCCCGGACGTACATGCGGATGGATTTATGTCCGGGAAGGGGATAGTAGTAAACACCATATGCGTCCTGCATGCCACGTACCTCACTGTGCATTTGATGATGATGAAGCGGGGGTCTGGTCCTGCCCTGAGTGTCTGGGCCAGGCCTTGAGAATGGCGTGCACCAGGGTGGCCAGGGGAATGGCGAAGAAGACCCCCCAAAAGCCCCATATGCCGCCAAAAACCAGAATACCGATAATGATGGCCACCGGATGCAGGTTGACGATTTCCGCCAACAGCACTGGAGCCAGGAGATTTCCGTCTATGAGCTGGATGATCAGATAGGCACCCACGGAGTAGGCGAAATGCAGGTCCAACCCCCATTGAAAATAGGCAACCAGGCTCACGGGGATGGTCATAATGGTCGCCCCCACATAGGGCACGATGACCGAAATGCCGACCAAAAAGCTGAGCAGCACGGCAAAGCGCAGACCCAGCATGTAGAAGGTGATGTAGCTCCCCAGCCAGACAATGACGATCTCCCACAGTTTGCCTTGGATGAACTTGGCCGTCTTATGGTTGACCTCTTTCCAGATCTCATTGGTCAGTCCCAGGTCTTGGGGCATTATCAGTTTGAAAAAACTTACAATTTTCTCTTTGTCCTTGAGAAAGAAAAAGACCATCGTAGGCACCAGGATGCTGTAAATGAGCACATTGATGAAGCCTTTGACCGAGGCCAGGGATATGGACAGGATCTCCTGCCCCAGGCGGGCCATTTGATTGGCGATGGTCTCGGTCAATTGATTGATCTGGCTTTGGGTCACCAGTTGGGGATAGCGTTCCGGCAAGCGTTCGAGCTCGCTTTGCCAGGAGGTGATCATGGCCGGCAGGTCCTGGATGAAAAGGGCGATCTGCTTGGTCAGCTGGGGCAAAAGGCCGAACAGCAGATAGACGAAGACCAGCAGAAAGAGGACAAAGACGATGTATACAGATATCAGCCTGGGTAGTTTACGCTTTTCCAAAGATTGGACCACGCTTTCCAGGACATAGGCCAGGACAAGGCTGACGATGACCGGGGTCAAATACTGCCCCACGGCCATAAAGGTGCCCACAATCACGACCAAAATCAGCAGGAGGATGACCAGCTGAGGTTCGGCAAAGGTGCGTTTGAACCAATCGGCGATGATATTCATAGGATTGCGGATTAGATGATGCCGTGCAAGGGACCCCCGGGCGCTCCCAGGGCATCGACTTTTTTCTCCACCTCTGGGTCCGGTTCCAGGGGGGGAGCGTGATAGGTTTTCAGTCTGGCGTCAATAATCAAAGTGCTCGTGCATCCCCAATGCTTGCAACGGATAAAGGCTCCAGGGCCGTACGTATCCGTGGCCGGGTCGGACCGGGTGAAGACCACCCACAGGAAATTGTCCCAGCATGCGGTGGTGAAGGCGCTGTCGTCCACAACTGCAATAAGGGGAAAGCCCTCCAGGCTCTTCTGGCCGGTCAGGGCTGAAGCGAGGCTCTCTAGATCCGGATCTTGGGTATCCCGGGGCAGGGCATGCTTTGGGCCCTGCAGGGCCATAATGCCCGGGGCCAAGAGGACCGGATCGCTCACCCTGCGGGGCAGAGCAATATCCGAAATCTCAGTGGCCAATCTCCGTTTGGGGCGGCCGGCAGCTGCCAGTATGGCTTTGGAGCCTTGATTCAAACTGATCCCAGAGTAGTCGAGGGTATCCATGGTGGTTCGGGTGATGAAGTGCACGTCCCGGGTCCAATCCACCCGGGCAAGAAAATGGTGAAAGAACTCAGGTATATTGTGGGCATTGAGCCTGGAGTCGTCTTCCCGGGCGGCAATAAAGATGTACTTGGACAGAGCGGTCTGGGTGTTGCCCAGCAGGGCGTGGGCATTGGTCAACAGCTCTTGGGGCATACGGTCCCGGGCGAAGGGGACGTAGCGTTCGCTGCCCACGGCCAAAAGCAGGGGGTGGACCCCGGCCTGGTCCACGGCATGCACTTGGTGCAGCCCGGGAAAGACTGAGGGGACCAAGGGGGACACCAGGTCGTGGATGAAGGAGCCGATGACCGAGTCTTCCTGAGGGGGGCGGCCTACAGTGGTGAAGGGCCAGATGGCCCCCGGACGGTGCCGGACCTGTTGTATCCGCAGCACAGGAAACTCGTGGGCCAGGCTGTAATAACCCAGGTGGTCCCCGAATGGACCTTCGGTTTTCAGCTCCTGTGAAGCGACATGTCCGCTGATGCAGAAATCGGCCTCTGCGGGAAGGGGCAGTCCGTTGGCTCCCATGAGCAAAGGGATACGCCGTCCGGCCAGGGCGCCGGCAAAGAACATCTCTGGAATGCCTTCAGGCAGGGGCATGATGGCGGCCAGAGTCAGGGCCGGGGGACCACCGACAAACACGTTCACCGGCAAAAGTTCGTTTCGGGCCAGGGCCTGGCTGTGATGGGGGCCGATGCCCCGGTGGATCTGATAGTGCAGGCCGGCCTCATCCGGAGCGAAATCCCTGCCGCTGATCTGGATCCGGTACATGCCCAGGTTGGAAAAACGGATGCCCGGCTGATCCGGGCTTTCAGAGTACACTTGGGGCAGGGTTATGTAGGCCCCTCCGTCCTGGGGCCAGGAGACCAGCTGGGGCAGGTCCTGAAGCCGGACAGATGTGGAAAAGACCGGTCCGCGCTTCACTCTGCGGGGGCGGATGGACCACAAGGCTCGGGGCAGCTTGAGGATGCGTCCCGGTTGCCTGAAAATCTGCTCTGGATGGGCCTTGAGCTCAAAGAGGCCCTGTATCGCTGGCAGGGTGTCCCGAAAGATGAACTCCAGACGCTCTTTGGTGCCAAAGAGATTGCCCAACATGGGAAAGGAGGTGTTGGTCACCCGGGTAAAGAGCAGGGCCGGACCATTGGCCTGAAAGACGCGGCGTTGAATGGCTCCGACCTCCAAAAAGGGATCCACCTCCACGTCCAGGCGCAGCAGTCGCCCTGTTTTTTCCAGGGCCTGCACACATTGATGTAAAGTCGCGTAACCCATTAGTTACAAGGGGTCGACGTAAATATCGCGTTGAGTGGTTTTGGCCGCAAAATGCCGTTTGAGCCGTTGGCGCACAATGCGCCGCGTGGGACCGTACAAGAGAAGGAGACCGCATATGTCGGTCAAAAAACCTGGAGTGAGAAAGACTGCCCCAGCGGCAAAAATGAGCAAAGCGTCGATGAGCTCGTCTGTTGGCATAATGCCCTGATCCATATTGGTCCTGATGTGCATCAAGACGCGGGTGCCCTCCATCCGGGCCAGATAGGCCCCGATCAGGGCAGTGACGATCACGATGCCGATGGTGTTCAAGGTACCGATTATTGCGCCCAGCTTGATAAGCAGGGTCAGCTCCAGTAATGGAATGAGGATAAAGGCCAAGGCCAGTTTGAAGAACATATGTGACGTCCCCTCTGGTCCAAAAGGACCGGGATAGGAATGGGCGAGTACAAGGGCTGCTCCGGCTACAGGGATATCACCCCTTCGACCTGGGCTGCGGCCTGGTAGACGGCCACCACCTCCTCGCTGGAACTGACGGTGCATTTGGCGGTCACGCTCATGTACCGTCCATGTCTCGAGGGCCGAGTGCGCAAATCATCCCTGGATTCGAAGAGGTTGAGGATCTTTTGGGTTTGATCTTGGGGGACAATAAATTTAAACATGTAGGTGCAGGGCCACTGATGATGTTCATCCAGGCGTTGTTTGAATTCATGGGTGGAGGTGCTTGTGGGCATAAGACTCCTTGAGCGAGGTTCATTGCGGTTGAAGACCAAACAGATCACATATAGGACATTCCTTGCCGGTTTGGCAACCGGACCGATGCGCTGACACCAACTCCGACCGTGTCTTAGAAGACGTCTCCCCTGGGGCGGCAATTTGACATGGTGTTTTTATTTTCAAATTTGAACCCCTATTCAAAAACACGAAAATCCGAAATACGAATATCGAAATCCGAAACAATCAGAGCGAAATTCGAATAAGAAATAATGTTCAAAATAAAACAGTGTGATATCTAGATTTAGGGTTTGTTCTTTGTTTTGAATTTCTTTTTTTAGTTATTTGTTCCGATTGTTTCGAATTTCGGATTTCGATATTCGATATGTATTTAACTTATAAATGACATAGAACCAATTGCCAAAAATCAAGGCAATATTTTTGACACGCAGTACTATCAGGTGGGTATGAACACCACGACCGCAAACATTGCCAAGCACGCCACAACCGTGGCCGGAGCAACCCTGCTCAGCCGAGTCCTGGGCTTTGTCCGGGATCTCATTGTGGCCTTTGCCCTGGGGGCCGGTCCCCTGGCCGATGCCTTTTTCGTGGCCTTCCGTCTGCCCAATCTCCTGCGCCGGCTGTTTGCCGAAGGTTCTTTAACCATGGCTTTTGTGCCGGTGTTCACCAGGATACGCCACGAAGAGGGTATGGATGAGGCCCGGCGCATGGCCAGATCCACCCTGGTCTGGCTAGTGCTGCTCCTGGGGGGGATGACAATTTTGGCCCTGATCTGGGCTCGGCCCTTGACCATGCTCATCGCTCCCGGTTTCGGCCAGGACCAAGCAGTTCTGGACGCCGCGGTGGACCTGGTTCGGATCTGCTTTCCCTATATCCTGTTTATTTCCGCCGTGGCCCTGAGCATGGGTGTGCTCAATTCCCTGGGTCATTTTCTGCTTCCGGCTCTGGCCCCTTGCTTTTTAAATATCTCCCTGATCCTGGCCGCCCTCATAGGAGTGGGAGCCGGTCTTTCCGTTCCGGTCTGCCTGGCCTGGGGTGTATTGGCTGCCGGAGTGGTGCAGTGGCTGAGCCAGCTTCCGGCTCTCCATACCCGGGGCATGTTCTGGCTGGGGGAATGGATCCCATGGCATCCCGGGGTGAAAAGGGTGGCCGCCCTTATGCTGCCCACTGTGTTCGGTGCGGCAGTCTACCAGCTCAATGTGGTTTTAAACACTGTTTTGGCCTCTTTTCTGGCCCAGGGAAGCATTTCTTTTTTGTACTACGCAGACCGCCTGGTCCAGTTTCCCCTGGGCGTGTTCGGACTTGCGGTGAGCACGGCCGCCTTGCCCAGCCTGTCTGCTTTGCTGGCTGAGAACAAGAAGACGGAGTTTGCCCGCACTTTGCGGTCCACAGTGGATCTGGTCCTGTTTATCAGCCTGCCGGCCACTGCCGGGCTCATAGCCTTGAATATGCCCATGGTGGACGTACTTTTCGGGCGGGGGGCCTTTGATGCCGGAGCTGTGCAGGCCACAGCCTGGGCATTGACAGGCTACGCCCTGGGCCTGCCCGCCTTTTGTGCCGTTCGTTCTCTGGTTTCCGCCCTGTATGCCCTGGAGGATACCAAAAGCCCGGTGTGGGCCGCAGTGGTCAGCCTGGCCCTGAATCTGGCTCTGGGCCTTGGACTCATGCAGGTTATGGGCCATGTGGGCTTGGCCATAGCCGTCTCTTTGGCCTCCTGGGGCAATGTCCTCTTGTTGGCCAGGGCCTTAAACCGGCATATCGGGCAGTGGTTTAAGCCTCGGGGGGCTTTGTTGCGCATGCTGGCCTTGAGCTGCCTCCTGGGGCTGGGGTGCGCTCTGACCGCTTCCTGGGGCTGGCTGAGCCTGGTTACAATTCCGGTATGGGCCGGGGGGTATATGGCTGCGGCCAGACTGCTGCGTATTCCGGAGGCGGAGATGGTCCTGTCCGGGGTACGGCACAGGCTGAAAGGCAAAGGCTCAGCAAAGGGCTAAACATCTGCTGCGCATGTCCTCACCAAAAAATATTTCAGATCTGCCGAAGGCAAATCTTGGTTGATCAAACTGGCCGTCTGCCGCCAGAGGCGACGCTGATACCTGAGAAAAATGACTGTGCGCAAGGAGACCTCCCCCAGTGAGATAGAAACGGCCAGAGCGAACTTTCCCGCCGGGCTGATTCAGCCCCAAAAGGGATTTCGCTTTGGGCTTGATTCCTTGGTGTTGGCCTGCTTTGTCTCCTGCAGAGCAGGAGACCGGATTCTGGATCTGGGCACCGGGTGCGGTGTGGTGGGCCTTGGCCTGGGCTTGATGCATCTGAATACCTCTGTGCAAATTTTGGGTTTGGAGGTACAAACGGAGATGGTCCGGGCTGCCCAGGAGAATGCCTATAATCTGGGGTTGGATACGATGTATAGGGTGCGCCAGGGCGATGTGCGCGAGCACAGGACCCATCCGGACATCGGGGCGGAAAGTTTTGATCAGGTGGTCTGCAACCCCCCTTACCGACACCTCCACCAGGGACGGCAGCCTCAAGATCCCGGCAAACGCCGGGCCTGCTTCCAGGAGTCAGCCGGATTGGGGGACTTTGTGCAGACCGCCTCCTACGCCCTGACCAACAAAGGCCGAATGGTTCTGGTCCAGCTGGCGGAAAACACGTCCATCCTTCTGAGTTCCTTGCAGGCCAGGCGCTTGGAGCCCAAGGAAATGCGCCTGGTGCATCCTAGCCGTCATGCTCCGGCCCATTTGGTCCTCGTCCGGGCCTTGAAGAACGCCCGTCCCGGACTGCGGGTCCTGCCTCCCCTTATAGTGGACAACATCTTGGAGATGGGCTCATTTTGCCCCTTGCTGGACAAGGGTGCGGGTGGTGGTTCCGGGTCTGATGGCTGATGGCTGATGGCTTTGGGCCTGAAGTTTACTAATCTTCTGCGAATGCTGGGTATATGAATTTCAAACGGTTCAAAGCCTCCATGAAACAAGACCCCGCTATGCCCAAAAGGTATGTCAGATTTATCGGAGGCAAAGCTGACTTGCAATCGTTGCCGAATCAGGACACGATATTCAGCCATCCGCATCCAGCGGTTCTGGAAGCGGACATTCTTGGTATCCACGACAAGCGCGGCTAGCGCGCTCGGCAGGGTGGGGATTTCCTTGCGGCCCTGCTGCGTGCAGCGAATAAAAAGTACACAAACTTTTTGCCCTAATGAGTATGAGGAGACGCGAATGGAGGCTCGTTTGAAAACCTATGGATTGGCCAATGTGGGCGAGGTGCACCATAATCTGACCACACCCGCCCTGTATGAACAGGCGGTGCGCAGACAGGAGGGAAACATTGCTCACCTCGGCCCGCTGGTGGTCAGGACAGGCAACTATACCGGGCGTTCCCCGGATGATAAGTTTATTGTTCAGGAACCGAGTTCAGAGGAGCATATCTGGTGGGGGCCGGAGAATAAGCCTTTTGAGCCGGAGAATTTCGACCGGGTCTACGCCCGCCTGACTGCCTATCTGCAGGGGAAATCCATCTATGTCCAGGACTGCTACGCAGGTGCGGACAAAGAATATCACATCCCCATCCGGGTGATCACTGAAGAGGCCTGGCACAGCCAGTTTGCCCGCAACTTGTTCATCCAGGTCCGCGATGCCCAGGAGCTGGAGGAGCATGTCCCGGAGTTCACCATTATAGCCGCTCCCAGATTTCAGGCCGTTCCGGATATGGACGGGACCAACTCCGAGGCCTTTATTCTGGTCCATTTCGGGCGCAGATTGATCCTGATCGGGGGGACCAGTTATGCCGGAGAGATCAAGAAATCGGTGTTCACTGTGCTCAATTATCTCTTGCCCCAGCAGTCGGTCCTGGGTATGCACTGTTCGGCCAACTTGGGTGTGGACGGAGACAGTGCCCTGTTTTTCGGGCTGTCCGGAACAGGGAAAACCACGTTGTCTACAGTTGCCGATCGGAGGTTGATAGGGGACGACGAGCACGGATGGAACGACCGGGGCATCTTTAATTTTGAAGGCGGATGCTATGCCAAGGTCATCCGTTTATCCAAGGAAGCGGAGCCGGAGATCTTTGAATGCACCCGCAAGTTTGGCACAGTTTTGGAAAACGTGCATTTGGATATGGAGAACAGGCGTCTGGATCTGGACGACGACTCCTTGACCGAGAATACCCGGGCGGCCTACCCCATGTCCCACATACCCAATGCCATCCGCAAAGGGGTGGGCCCTCATCCCCATAATATATTTATGCTGGCCGCAGACGCCTTCGGAATCCTTCCGCCCATTTCCAAGCTGACCCCGGAACAGGCCATGTATCATTTCATGTCCGGGTATACAGCCAAACTGGCCGGAACGGAGCGGGGGATCACCGAACCCAGGGCGACCTTCAGTACCTGCTTCGGGGCGCCCTTCATGGCCTTGCATCCCAAGGTATACGCTGATTTGCTCCGGGAGAAGATCAAGGGGCACAAAGTTGATTGCTGGCTGGTCAACACGGGATGGACCGGAGGGTCCTACGGCCAGGGAGGGCGCATGCCCATCCAGTATACCCGGGCCATGATCCGGGCCGCCTTGCAGGGCAGCCTGCGCAAGGTGCAGTATATGCAGGAGCCGGTCTTTGGGTTGCACGTGCCCACTTCCTGTCCAGCGGTTCCGGCAGATATCTTGTGGCCCAAAAGCACTTGGAAGGATGAGGAAGCCTATGATCGCAAGGGCCGGGAGTTGGCCCGACTGTTCCGGGCCAACTTTGAACAGTTCGAAGACAAGGCGGAGGCGGCCGTCCTGCAGGCCGGTCCGCAGGTCGAGTAAGGGTTGGCGAAAAAACTGAAGCTATACAATTTTGAAAATGTCCCGGAGGAGATGCTATGCACCTCTATTTGCAATGCCCCACCGGGATCAGTGGGGATATGTTCCTGGGGGCCATGGCCGATCTGGGTCTGGATCTACAGCCCCTGGCCGAGATATTGGGCCAGGCCGGGGTGGAGGTGGAGATCACCTCCAGCTCCCAGAGCCGTTGCGGTCTGCAGGGGACCAAAGTGGAGGTTGTGCCCGGGCAGTCCGCCCAGCCCTTGCGGACAATGGAGCATATCCGTCCTCTTATCCAGGCCACCGCATTTTCGTCTGCAGTGAAGACCAGGGCGGAGCAGGCCTTTGAACGTCTGGCCCGGGTGGAGGCCGAGGTACATAACTTGCCCATCTCCCAGGTCCATTTCCACGAAGTGGGGGGGGTGGATACCCTGACCGATATTTTGGGCTGCTTCTGGGCGGTGGAGGCCTTGGAAGTAACTGAGGTCACCTGTTCCGCACTTCCTTGGTTTCAGGGCCAGGTGGAGTGCGCCCATGGCCAGCTCCCCCTTCCTGCTCCGGCCACAGTACGTCTGCTCCAGGGCAAGCCCATTGTGTCCACGAGCTTTGAAGGCGAGCTGATCACCCCTACCGGGGCCTTGATTGTAGATCAGATGGCAGTTCAGGTCGGTGTCTCAGCAAGGGGCACCCTGGTTCGCTCAGGAACTGGATGGGGAGATATGGACCTTGGTTCCACGCCCAACGGCCTGCGGGCCTTTCTCTTTGATGCATCCGGGGAGAACAGCCAAGAGGATGTGGAGCGTATTGTTCTTTTGGAGAGCAATGTCGACCATCTCAGCGGGGAAGAAATCGGAGGGGTGTATGGCCCGCTGTTTGCTTCCGGGGCCCTGGACATCATCTACCTTCCCGGAGTGATGAAGAAAAATAGGCCCGGAGGGCTTTTGCAGGTCATGTGCCAGCCCAGGGATGTGCACAGGGTCCAGACCTGCTTTGTGGAGCAGACCATGACCCTGGGCCTGCGGCGCAGGGAAATGGAGCGGGTGGTCCTGCCCAGGCGTACACAAAGCACAAAGACTCCTTGGGGCCAAGTGGCCGCCAAAACGACATCCTGGCAGGGAGAAGAGTGGACTCGGCCGGAGTTCGAGGCCGTGCAGGACTTGGCCCGCAAGACCGGACGATCGGCGGTGCAGCTCAGATACCTGCTGCAGGGACTTCAGGACGATGGGGAAGCGTGATTTTTAGATTTCAGCCTTGCCTCCGGTAAATCTCGTATGAAACGAGATTTACCTCGAAGAGGCCAGCCCTTGGGGCAAGGGCGGCCTACCTGCGAGCCGGGCTCTTCCAGTAAGGCGGGCTTGACCCCAAGCCCTGCCCTTTTGATAGAAAAGCTTTCCCCTAGATTGCCCGGTGAGTCTGATCCCGGTGTATTCGAAAGATCCGGGCCGGGCAATGACGGAGGGGGACATCCGCGCGTTTGATCCTGGATCAAACTGGCGGCTTCTTACGAATAACAAAGAACCAATAACGAACAACAGGCCGCCAGAGGCAAGGGTGAACCCTAAGCAAGCCCCACCCGAGGGCACAGATCGGCCAGAATACAGGCAGAGCATCTGGGGGAGCGGGCGGTGCAGACCTCCCGGCCGTACCAGACCAGGAGATGATTGATCTCCCCCCATGCCGGTCTGGGAAAAAGGGGCATGAGATCGAGTTCGATTTTATCCGGGTTATGGGAGCCGGTTAAGCCCAGTCGCAAGCTCAGACGCTTGACATGCGTGTCCACGGCGATACCTTCATGCACTCCGAAGGCGTGGGAGAGGACAATGTTGGCCGTCTTTCTGGCCACTCCGGGCAAAGAGGTGAGTTCCGGCATTGTCGAAGGCACCCGACCCTGATGATTGTGCACAAGCTTGCGGGCCGCTTGAATCAGGTGCTTGGCTTTATTCCGGTACAGGCCGGTGGAACGGATAACCTCTTGCACCTCGACCACATCGGCCTGAGCCAGGTCCTGGATAGTGGGCCATTGGGCGAAGAAGACCGGGGTCACCGCATTGACTCGGGTATCGGTGCATTGGGCGGCCAGGACTGTGGCCACCAAGAGTTCCCAGGCAGAGCGCCATCTGAGTTGGCTTTTCACTTGAGGGTAGCGGTCCCGCAGTCTGTGCAGCACAGCTGCGGCCCTGTCGGTGATGGGTGTGGCTGAATCGGTGATTGGGTGCACGCGGGTTGCATACCTGAAAAGCGGATGTCCGGCAAGGCCCAGCAGGGCTTGGAAACGGTAACCTTGTGCTCAGGTATAAGGAGGTGGTCATGTCGGCAGTTTTGGTATACGTCACCTGTCGGGATGCCTCGGAAGCAGAGCGGGTCGGGGAAAGTCTGATCACGTCCAGACTGGCCGCATGCGTGAACATTATCGACGGTATGCGGTCCATGTTCTGGTGGAACAACAAGGTGGAGCAGGATCAGGAGACCATTCTTTTGGCCAAGACCCAAGTAGGCTTGGTCAGCCGGCTTACGGACAAAGTGAAGTCCGTGCACAGCGATGATTGCCCTTGCGTGGTGGCCGTGCCCATCATTGACGGCAATCCGGAGTTCTTAAGCTGGATTCAGAAGGAGACCGGGGACAAACTTAGGTAAAGGGTGTTTTCTGTGAGGGGACAGACCCAGAGACCGGGTTTTCATATCATCACCTTCGGGTGCCAGATGAATGTCTGTGACTCTATGTGGATGGAGCAAAGCCTTATCCGGCGAGGATTTGAGCCTGCACCCGAGGAGGAGGCCCGGATCATATTGGTCAACACCTGCAGCGTGCGGGAAAAGCCGGAGCAAAAGGTGTACAGCCTTCTCGGCCGCCTGCGCAGGCGGCACAAGGCCCATCCGGACCTGTTCGTCGGGGTGGGGGGCTGCGTGGCCCAGCAGATCGGGGAGCGTTTCTGGCACCGATTCCCCTTTGTCCGTCTGGTCTTTGGTACGGACGGAGTGGCCCAGGTTCCGGAGGCGGTGGAACGTCTGCGGGAGGACCACGGCTTGCGCCTCTCGTATCTGGATTTCTGCAGCCGCTATCCGGAAAGGGAACGGGTCTGGGACCGGGCTGCCTCTTTTGGACAGGCCTATGTGAACATTATGCAGGGCTGTGACAATTTTTGCGCGTATTGTATTGTCCCCTATACCCGGGGGAGGCAAAAGTCCAGATCCTCAAAAGAGGTCCTGGCGGAATGCACCGATCTCATCTCCTCCGGGGCCAGGGAGATCACCTTGTTGGGACAAAACGTGAACAGCTACGGGCAGGACCTCGCCGGGGACGGGGTGAGCTTCGCCCGGCTCCTGGAACAGGTCTGCTCCCTGCCGGGCCTGGAACGGGTCAGATTCACCACCTCCCATCCCAAAGACCTCCATCCCCGGGTCATTGAGGCCTTCGGCCGATTCGCAAACCTGTGTCCGGCATTGCATCTGCCCATGCAGTCTGGATCGGATCGAATCTTGCAAAGTATGGGACGCAAGTACAGCCAGAAACAGTACGTGGAACTGATCCAGGCTCTGCGCCGGGTCCGGCCGGATATTGTTTTGACCACGGATCTTATTGTGGGCTTTCCCGGGGAAAGCGAAGAAGATTTTGAGCAGACTATGGACATGGTCCGCACGGTGGGTTTTGACTCCAGTTTTTCCTTCAAGTACTCTCCAAGGCCGGGAGTCCGGGCCAGTCTTTTCCCGGAGCAGGTCGAGGAAGAGGTCAAGGCGGATCGCTTGCAACGATTGCAAGCCCTGCAAAATGAGCTTACCTCTCGGTCTTTGCACATGTTGATCTCAAAGTCCCTTCCTGTGCTGGTGGAAAAGAAGAACCATTCCCTGGACTGGGGGGAAGATAGATGGCAGGGACGCGAACCCGGGGGAAGGCTGGTGCATTTTTCCTGGCCCGAGGGTCAGGATTTGGCTGATTATTTTGTTCAGGTCCGAATACAAACAGCCATGAAACATTCTGTTTCTGGGGAGGCGGTGAAAGGACCATGGTAGAGATGAAGATTTTCGGGTTGGCCTTGGACGAACAATCCCAAGTCCCCCTGCTCATTCTCAAGGATAAGGAAGAAAAACAGGTTTTACCCATTTGGATCGGGGCCATGGAAGCTATGGCCATTTCCATCAGTTTGAACAATGTATCTATCTCCAGGCCGTTGACCCATGACCTCATGCTGCAGACAATCACCACTCTGGGGGGAGCTGTTGAACGGGTGCACATAGTGGACTTGCGGGAAGGTACCTATTACGCTGAAATGCACGTTGTACACGGGGACCAGACCTTTCTCATGGACAGCCGGCCATCAGACGCCATAGCCCTGGCCATCCGGGCCC
Organism: Thermodesulfobacteriota bacterium; assembly: GCA_051749205.1. Classification (GTDB taxonomy): domain Bacteria; phylum Desulfobacterota; class Desulfovibrionia; order Desulfovibrionales; family Desulfothermaceae; genus Desulfovermiculus. The sequence continues at coordinate 102,069 of JBNJII010000001.1, forward strand.
AAGCCCCTGTGTTTGCCGCCCAGTCCCTGCTGGACAGGGTGGCCAAGCAGTTTGATCAGGACCACGAAGTGGTGCTCAAGGACGAGGAATCAGAGCAATGGACCGATTTTCTGGAGAGATACAATATTGACGACAGCAAGTACCCCATGTAATCCGGCAAAGCTCCTGAGGCGGGATTGTACCCGGCCATTGGCTTTCGTGGCATGTCCATGATCGAAACGCACACCCATACTGTGTTCAGCGACGGCAAGATGGTGCCTGCAGCCCTGGCCAGACGGGCCAGATCTCTGGGATACAGGGCCGTCGTCTTCACCGATCACGCGGATTGGACGAACTATGCCTGGATCTTGCAGCAGCACGTCCAAAGTCTGACCTCATCGGGACTTTTTTCCGGCCTGGATATGATTCCGGGGATTGAACTCACCCATGTACCACCTCCTTTGATACAGGATATGGTCGAGGCCGTCCGCCGGGCCGGGGCCCGGATTGTCCTGGTCCACGGAGAGACCTTGGCCGATGATGTAGAGACCGGGACGAATCTGGCGGCTATTGAGGCCGGTGTGGACATCCTGGCCCATCCGGGGTTGATAACCCCGGAAGAAGTCGGCTTGGCGGCGGAAAAGGGCGTTTTGCTGGAGATCTCCGGCCGAGCCGGGCATTGCTTGACGAATGGCCATGTTGCGGCCCAGGCCCGAAGGTATGGGGCCCAAGTGGTTTTGGGCAACGATGTCCATGTGGCCACTGATTTGCCTACACGAGAACAGCGCAGATGCATCGCCTTAGGAGCTGGGATGAGCGAACAGGAGTTCGTTCAGGCGGAGACCGCGGCTCAGGACCTGTTGCCCAAGGGAAGGTAAGGGCCAGGTACGGCGGCCTCGCATGAAACAAGACTTAATCCCGGTCGTTGGCTTTCGCCGTCCGGGATCGCCGGGAACCAGCCTGGCCATAAGAGAGCGAATGATCATTCGCCCCATGTATGCCAAGCCGTACGTTTCATTCATGATCAATCCGGCAAATCTTTTTTGGGGCGCTTTGGCCCCAAGATATTTCAGATTTGCCGGGGGCAAAGCTGAACCGGAACCGAATACAAGGAAACTTTGATGTCTATACCTGCGCACAGCGGACTTGTATCCATGCTGATGGGCGCTACTCTGGTAGTCAAGCTCGTACTGGCCATTCTGGCTGTGATGTCCATCATCAGCTGGACCTTGATCTTCTACAAGCTCTTTCTCTATTTTCGGGTTAAGCGATCCATTCAGCAGGAGTTTCGGATCTTCGAGGATGCCCGAGATCTGGGAACGGCTTTGCGGACCTTGAAAAAACGCTCCGGATCCAGGCTGTATATCATCGGAGCCAAGGCAGTCTCCGAGATCAGGGCCTTGGAAAAGTCCGGTCTCCCCCCGGACGGAAAGGTGAAGGTGGCCTCGGACAATATCCGCAGGGTCCTGCGCCAATCGGTGAGTCAGGAGATCAACTCCCTGGCCTATGCCCTGTCCTTTCTGGCCACCTGCACCAACTCAGCTCCCTTTATCGGTTTGTTCGGAACGGTCTGGGGCATCATGAACGCCTTTCAGGCCATCGGGGTACAGAAGTCGGCCGCCTTGGCCACAGTGGCTCCGGGAATCGCCGAGGCCCTGGTGGCCACGGCCATCGGTCTGGCTGTAGCCATACCGGCATCGGTGGCCTACAATGCCTTTCTGGGGCTTTTAAACAGCATTGAAAGTGAGCTGGTCAACTTCGCTGGCTCCTTTCTCAATCGGGCCCAGCGCGAACTCCCTTGGCTCAGCGCCGGGCGGAGCGAACGGGAGCGCGAGGAAATCCAGCCCGATACGGGATTGCGCTCCGGGAGCCTGCGCTCGGACGAGGAACGGCAAGGCCTGGGACGCCCTTCGGATTTGGAGGGGTAAGCTATGGATTTTAATCCCAACCGTCAGGGATTCATTGCCCAGATCAACGTCACTCCCTTTGTGGACGTCATGCTCGTCCTGTTGGTCATTTTCATGATCACCGCCCCGATGATGACCCAAGGGGTGGATGTGGATCTCCCTCAGACCGAGACCGTACGCACCCTGCCTCAGGATTCAGAGACCCTGGTTTTGACCGTCAAGAAAGAGGGAACTCTGCTCATAGAAGACTATGAGATCACCCGCAAGGAACTGACCGCTACCCTGGAAAAGCTTATGCAAGGCAAGGAGGACATACTCTATCTGCGGGCCGACCAGGATGTTCCCTACGGGTTTGTGGTTAAGGTCATGAGCGATATCAAGGCGGCGGGAGTGGCCAGGTTGGGTGTTGTGGCTGAACCGGACGAGGAGTGAGGAAGGCGGGGTTTGAATGGGTTTTGCAAGCTGCCTGCTCTCCCTGCTTGTGCATATCGGCCTGATTGTGCTTGCTGTGTATGCCCCGTGGCAGGGAGGGGACATCCATTTGGACCTGGATAAACCGGTCTATGAAGTGGAGCTGGTACGCATGCCGGAGCAAAAACAGGCCGTGCAGGTGTCCAGTTCAAAGAGCCCTGATCAGGGGAAGTCACAGAAACAAGAGGTTCACAAACAGCCCAAGACCGTGCCTCGAAAGCAGGCCAAGGCCCAGTCTGGGCCGTCTCCAGCCCCAAAAAAGGCCGACCCCGTGCGCATAGCCAAAAAGGACAAAAAGCCCCAAGCGACCAAAGCCCGCCAGAAGAAACCAAAACCCCAAGAACCGCAAAGGCCCAAGTCCGGTGAGGAGGCCCAGACGCCGGAGAGCGTCATGCAGGAGGCTATGCAGGATATAAGCGCCCAGGCCGAGGATGAGGAAAAGACTGATCAGGATGTTTTGGCCCAAGAATTGGCCCAGCTTCGGGAAAAGGCGGCAAAGCAGGGAGTGGACCTGGAAGGACTGGGAAGCACCTCTTCGGTCCGGGGGGCGGAAAATGTCTACGGGAATGTGATCCGGGCCCAGATCCAATCCAACTGGCGCTTTCCAGATATCGGCCAAAAGGCCGACCTGAAGGCTGAGGTGGAAATCAGGATCAACAGCCAAGGGGAGATAACCGGCCACAGCCTGGTTCGCTCTTCTGGAAACAACCAGTTCGATGCTTCCGTTCTGCGGGCCATTGCCCGAACCGGGACCCTGCAGTCGCCGCCCAACCCGGATTTGCAAACCATCCGTATCGTCTTTTACTTACAAGACATGCGGCAGTAGCTCCTATGACCTTCGTGCCCTTATGAATAAAGAACAACGGGCCTTTGGGCCCCTAAGCTTAGGCAAGGAATTGACGGAAATGAAATCACAGCCCAGCCGGCTCGTTATATGGGCGCTGATCTTTTGCCTGGCCATAATCCTGGGTGCGGCCAAGAGCCAGGCAAAAACCAGCTTGCAGGTCAATATCTACGGTCCGGGGCAAACCAAGTTAAATACCTATATCTCTCCCCCCAGGCCTGGGGGACAAAACGCCTCCGCAGAAGAGCCGCCTTCCCGGGTGCGGGATCTGGGCCGGATGCTGGGGGAGGATCTGGGGTTTCTCCCTTTTGTCCGCTTGCATTCCCAGGAAGATATTGTGGGTGGAAAGACAGTCAAGGGTCTGGTCCAAGAAGACCTGGACTTTCAACGCTTTCAGCTCAGCCAGGTGGATTTGCTGGTCACGGTGGGCTGGTCGGCGAAAGAGGCGGATCGCGAGCAGGTGGAACTGCGGGCCTTTGATGTCTATACCGGGCGCATGCTTCTGGGGCGGGGGTATGTCCTGCGCAGTCAGGAGCATGTGCAGCAGGCCAGCCGACGTTTTTGCGCCGGTTTGATGCAGGCCCTTACCGGTCGCTCCGGCTTTTTTACCTCTGAGCTGGCTTTTGTGCGCAAAAGCGACCAGGATAAGGATATTTATGCCTGTACCCCGCAGGGACGTTCCCTGCGTTCTTTGGTAGATCTGGACGGGTATTGCATGAGTCCGGCCTGGTCAGCAAACGGGAAGCAGCTGGCCATGAGCTTTGTGGGACAAAACAGGCACGAGCTCTTGGTCTGGAACAGCGAATCTGATTCATTGCAGAGGATATCTCTGCCCGGGAATACGATTATCAGTCCCACCTTTTGGCCGGGGCACGGATTGGTGGTCAGCGTCGATCCCCGCAAAAGCCCGGACATCTATACCCTCAACCAGGACCTGACCTTGGGCGATCCCCTGGTTGAACACTGGGCCATTGATATTTCCCCGCATTTCGACGCCCAGGGGAAAAGCATGGTGTTCGTGTCCAGTCGCTTCGGTAACCCGCACATCTTTTTGAAACATATGGACAGCGGCCGGGTGGAGCGGATAAGCTTTGAAGGCACCTATAATACCAACCCCAGCATCAGCCCGGATGGTCGATTTGTGGCCTATTCCCGGCGGATAAAGGATCAAGGACACCGAATCATCGTCTACGACCGTCAAAAGGAGACTGAACGGCAGGTATCCTTTGGTCCGGGAAACGATGAAGACCCTTCCTGGGGACCGGACAGCTATTTTTTGGCCTTTGCCTCTGACCGGTCCGGCAAGTATCAGCTGTATGTCACCACCAGGCATGCGGACGAGGCCCGTAAGATTCCTACCGGCCAGGGTGCGGCCACTTCTCCGGCCTGGAGACCGAAGACTGAATAAGGACGTGCATCGGCTTGGTATGCAGCCATCTGATGGAGCCATTGGCCTGCTAGCAAGATTTACCAAACCAGAACAGGCAAGGAGGTGAGTATTATGAGGACATACGCACGCATGTTGGCACTGGGAATTTTCATTGTGCTCGTTGCGGCGGCCCTGCATGGATGCGCCCGAAAACAGGTACAACAGACTGATCAGGCGGGCATGTCCGCCGATGAAAGCGGTGCATACGTCTCCAACGGGTCCGAGGAGATGGGCGGCCAAAGCGGAGACGAACAGATGACTGCCGAGGAGATGGAGGAATACCGGCTTCAGGAAAGAAAGCGCCAGAAAGAAGCTCAAGCCGACAAGGATGAAAAGCAGGAGCAAAAGAAACAGGCCGAGAAAGATCTGACCAAGCGCATAAACTTTGCCTTTGATTCCTATGAGCTGCGCATGCAGGCTCGGCAGGTCTTGAAAGAGAAGGCGGAAATCATGGATCGCCATTCAGGAATTGACTTGATTATTGAGGGCCACTGCGATGAGCGGGGCACAGACGAGTACAATTTGGCCCTTGGCGAACGACGGGCCAGAGCGGCCTACGAGTTTTTGGTCCTCCTCGGGGTGGACCCAGAGCGGATGAGCATTATCAGCTACGGGGAAGAGCGGCCTCTGGACTCTGGGCACAACGAGGAAGCCTGGGCTCAGAATCGCAGGTGCGAGTTTCGGGTGGACGAGTAGCTGTGCTTCAGGTCCTTGATCCTGCTGGAAACAGCTACTTTATGAACAAAGCGAGGGCCCCGGGCCCCTTGCCTTGGACTATGGCGGCCAGAAAGAGCCCCAAAGCCACCCCCAGGGAGTTGGCCCCTATGTCCGCGCCGGAAAAAAAGCGTCCAGGGACCAGGCACTGAAGGAGCTCCACTATAATTCCCAGACAGATGAGGCCGATCCCGAAGGACACCGACTTGGGGGAAGAAATGTAGCTCATCCTGGCCCCAACAGCCAGCCAGGTATAGGCCAGAATGTGCAGGATCTTGTCTGAGTTTTGGATATCGGTATCCAGATGCAGCTCAGGAGTTAAGGAACCGTACAGGACACAAGCCAGGGAAAGCATCCAGACCCAGAATATCACCTGTTGCAGACGCTGGATGGCTTTGGGGGACATCACTGCACTGTTGAACATGTCAACCTCTTATCCGCCCTGCATATGGGCGATAAAGCTTGGGGTTGTCCGCACACGGAAAGCTTACATGGAATCCGCCTGATCGTCGATATGTCCACGCCACCTTCCTGTCTTGTCTTGCACGGTTATGGGGGAGCCCCTTTTGATGTGTCCTTTTTGGTCCAAGCCCTGCATGAGGAAGGACTAACCGTCCGCTCTCCCTGCTTGCCCGGGCACGGGCAGGACCACACGGTATTTGCCAGATCCAGGTTCTCCCATTGGCTGGAGGCAGCCGATACGCATTTGACTGACATGCTCGCTCAAGGCCCCTGCATGCTTATCGGTTTGTCCATGGGGGGCAGCTTGGCCTTGAGTCTCGCTCAGAGACGTAACGTTGCCGGGGTGGTCACCATCGCCGCCCCGGTTTTTCTGTACACCTTGATCCCCTGGAGCGGGGCCAGCAGACTCTTGCCTCTGGTTCCCTGGCTTCGCTTTATCCGGCCTGTTGTCCCCGTTCCTTTGACCTCAGAGCATGCCCGGCGTATTGCCCCGCACGGAGGGTATGAAGGCTTTCAGCCCCTGCATACCCTGCACAGCTTCATCAATGGGCTTCGGCCCATAAAGGCCGGTTTGGCCCACATTACTGCCCCCATTTGTGTCCTTCATTCCCCGCAGGATCAGACTGTACCGGTGGCCAACGCCTGGCATATCCTGCGCAGTGTCTCCTCCCGAGTGCGCGAGCTGGAGCTTTTGCCCATCACAGAGCAGGTGACCAACCGGCATTTGCTGACCACGCATGTGGAAACCAGAGACCTGGTCCAGGACGCGGTGCTGCGTTTTTTGCACCGGCCTGAGGTGGGTTGTGTCCGGTAATGTGCACAGCCGGGAGACTCCGGACGGGGATTTTGGGCTGTATCCAGCCGATATGTCCTTGGACCGAGCATCTCATGGGTACGCCCAAAAGCTTTGGGAATGGTCCTTGGTCCTGTGGGCCATGGACATACCCCATGATCTACGGCCAAAGGGCTTTGGGTGGGAGCTCTGCGTATCCCGGGAGTATATAGCCCAAGCACAAAGGCATATTGTCCTCTATGAGCAGGAGAATTCTCCGAAGCCGCAGGCCCTGAGATCTCCCAGCCAGGCAGGGTCGGCAGAATCAGTGTTCTGGGTTCTGCTGGTTCTGGCCCTTTGGCAGGCCGTGGCCCAGCAGCAGATCCAGGCCCTGGGACTTGATGGTCTGGGCTGGGTGGAACTGGGCCGGGTCGACGGACGGGCAATGCTCGCCCAGCACCAGTGGTGGCGGGCACTCACGGCATTGACGCTGCATTCCGGGCCGGAGCATCTGCTGTCCAACCTGGTCTTTGGCGGGCTGTTCATGCATCTGGTCTGCCGGGAGATCGGTGGAGGTGTGGCCTGGCTGCTCACTGTAACCGGGGCCGGGATGGCCAATGGGATCAATGTCCTGGTCCAGGGGCCGGAACACCTGGCCCTGGGGGCATCTACCGCGGTATTTGCCGCCTTGGGTCTTCTCAGCGGGCAGCCACCAGCCCGGGATATGAGGTGGCCGGCTGTCTTGGCCCCTCTCGGGGCCGGGTTGGCCTTGCTGGCCTGGCTGGGCAGCGGGGGAGAACGCACGGATGTCGGGGCGCATCTGTTCGGCTTCGGCGTCGGCTTGGTCTTCAGCCTCGGTTTACGCAAGGCAGGCCTGTGGAATGCTCAGGTCCTGCGCCAGCTGCCCCAGAGAATATGCGGCCTGTGCGCCCTTTGCTTGGTGGTCTCGGCCTGGATACTGGCTGTGGTCTTGTAGGTTGTTTTTAGCTTTGCCTGCGGCAAATCTGAAAAGATACTTGCCCACCTGAGAGCATATTGAGGTTGACCAGAACATGCGCTCCAGCTTTGAGCTGGACTAGCTGTTGCCGGAAGTGTTTTTTTCAATGCGGATACCTGAACCATAATTGGATATTGATGATTTACTTGCCAGTATGCAAACAATAATAAATAAAGCAGTGGGGAAGATATGCTGCATATCTTCCCCACTGCTTTATTTGGTGTAGATTTTTATCTGGTTGGTGTGCATCTCCTGCTGCCCCGGGGTGGGCTGGCCGGAAGTAATGACCACCCGGTCCCCGGACTGGAATAGGGGGCTTTGCTGGACGAACTTTTCCACCCGGTCCAGGTGGTTGGGGAGGGTGGCGTCAGTGTATTGCGGTCTGACCCCCCAGTAGAAGTTCATGAGGCGTATGGTAGGCATATCCGGGGTCAAGGCATATATGGGCTGGGCCGGACGGCGGCTGGAGAGCAACCGGGCTGTGGAGCCGCTTGTTGAATGACAGGCCAAGGCGATGCTTTCCGTGTTGTCGGCCAAAAGACTGGCCGAGTAGGCCAGGTATTTGGCCGGGTTCTTTTCTTTTTTGGGCCGATAGGGACCCTGCATCCGTTCCAAGAGATAGGCTTCCGCCTGCGCGGCGATTTTCTGGATGAAGCAGACCGCTTCCACTGGATAGTTGCCCACAGCGGTCTCTTCCGAGAGCATGACGCAGTCTGAGCCGTCCATAATGGCGTTGGCTACATCCGTGGTTTCCGCTCGGGTGGGCAAAGGGTTTTCGACCATGGATAAAAGCATCTGGGTGGCCACAATGCAAAATTTTTGAGCATGGCGACAGGCCCGGATTATACGCTTTTGCAGAACCGGGAGCTGGGGAAGTGGGCATTCCAGGCCCAGATCGCCTCGGGCGACCATGATTCCGTCGGCAGCCTCCAGAATAGTCTCCAAGCGTTCCACTGCGCTGGCCCGCTCCAGTTTAGCGATAATGGGCACCACACGCCCATGACTTGTCATGGACTGGCGCAGATCATGGATATCCTTTTCCCCTTGGACAAAGGAGAGGGCAAAGCAGTCTATGCCGATGTCCAAGCCTGCGTGCAGATCCGTATGGTCCTTGTCGGTCATTGCGTCCAGGGGGATATCCCGGCCGGGAAAGGTGATGCCCTTGTGCGAGGAGAGGAGACCGGCGTTTTCTGCTACCAGGATGAATAAACAATCGGACATGATGACTTCATGAACTCGGAATCTGAGCATTCCGTCACTTAGAGCTACTTCCGTTCCGGGCTGCAGGTCACGCAGCAATTCCGGAACACTGAGGCTGACGAATGGGGAGACTGGGGCCTTATCCGCGCAGTGGGGCAGTCCGAGACTGATCTGACCGTTTTTTTCCACAGGTAAAGGGGAGTCGGGCACCTCATCGATGCGGATCTTGGGACCGCTCAGATCGCCCATGATGGTCAGGGGAAGATCCAGGTCCTGCTCCAGTTCCCGGATTACAGATACAGTAGAGGCAAACTGGTCCGCTCGACCATGGGAGAAATTCAGGCGAAAGATGCGAACGCCGCACTCGACCATGGCCTGCATAACGTCTTTGCCCATGGACTTAGGGCCCAAGGTGGCTACTGTCTTAATGCGCATGTTTACATCCCGGATTGGAATTGGCTGTGTGGTGAATAGCTCGGAGACCGGTGGTTGATGTCAGCGTCGCCTCTGGCGCGCTGGTATTCGTACGAAGCCGCCAGTTTGGTCACGAATGAAACGTATTGAATTGACCGTTTGCCTGTTTTCTTCCGATAATTGTATGCTGTCGGAGGGCACAGCGTCAATGCTCAGTCCATGGACTTTTGGATGTCTGCGTACATAGCGGCGCTGAACACAGCACTCTGATTATTTCGTAAGGGGTCCTTTGGTCCAAGCGTTGAAGAAATCAAGCCAGCACAGACCAGGCAGGTTGTTTAAGAACCTGCCTGGTCTGTGCTGCTGGTGTGGGGAGGAAACAGGCCAGGCTTAAGATAAGGCAAATATGGAATTTTGGGCCAGGGTCCAGAACAGGGAAGGAAAGACGCCCATGACCAGGACACCAACCGCAGCCACGCTGAGTGCCACGGTCAAAGGGGGCGTGCTCGAAGGCGACACAGCCGGGCTCTCAGTCGGGGCGGTAAAGTACATGGTCATGATGACCCGCAGATAGTAGTAAATGGAAATGACGCTGTTTATCGCACCCAGGACGACCAGCCATACAAATCCGGATTTGACGGCAGCGGCAAAGATATAGAACTTGCCCATAAATCCGGCTGTGGGTGGAATCCCGGCCAGGGAAAACATGAAAATAGCCATAGCCAGCCCCATTGCCGGTGATTTCAGGCCCAGGCCGGAGAAGTCAGACAGTGTGGAGTACTCTTCGCCATGTCTGCCCAAAAGGGTGATGACCCCGAATGCGCCGATATTCATCAGGGCATAGGCCAAAAGATAATACAGGATGCCGGCCTGGCCCATGGACGTTCCGGCCACGAATCCGATGAGCAGGTAGCCCGCATGGGCAATGCCGGAATAGGCCAACATCCGTTTCACATCATCTTGGACCAGGGCAATGATGTTGCCGGCGAACATGGTGGCCACTGCCGCCACCCACAGGACCATGGTCCAATTCACAGCCATGGGTTCCATGGCCACCATGACCACCCGGACCAGGGCGGCAACCGCAGCTGCTTTGACGCCGGTAGCCATGAAGGCGGTGACCACAGTGGGGGCGCCTTGGTAGACATCAGGAGTCCACATGTGAAAGGGAACCATGGAGATCTTAAAGCCAAATCCGGCAATGGCCAAAAGCAGTCCCAGAATCATCCATCCTGAGGAAATGGTTTCCGGATGCTCTGAGATAAAGGCGCTCATAGTCGGCAGATCCAAGGATCCGGTGGCTCCGTACAGAAAGGCGAAGCCAAGGAGGAGAAAAGCCGAGGCAAAGGCTCCCAACAAGAAATATTTCAGGGCTGCCTCGATGGAACGCTGATTGTTGCGATGGAACCCGGTCAGGACATAGACGCACACGGACATAAGCTCCAAGGCCACGAATATGAGGATGAGGTGTCCGGACGAGGCCATAAAGGACATGCCCACGGCGGCAAACAGGACCAGGCAATAGTATTCTCCGCTGGCCATGTGCTCAAAATAGCGCTGGTAATGGATGGAAACCAAAATGGTCAAGGCCAGGATGAGCCATATGGTCAGGTTGAGAAAGGCCGCGAAGCCATCGGCATAAACCATGCTCTGATAGGTGCTGTCTTGGGGAGCTAGGGAGTTGAGGACAAATCCAGCACTGACCAGCACGCCGATCATGCTCAACGCGGGCAGGACGAATCTGGATTTGTCCCTGGCAAAGACATCCACGACCAGAACTATGAGGGCGGTCAGGACAAGGATGGTCTGGGGCAGGATGGCCTGCACCGGGATGATAGGGGCCACAAATTCAAACTGCATGATTACTGTCCTCCGTGCGTTGCGCTCACACGTTCCCGGATTTCGGATTCAGTGGGAAAGGAATCCGTGAATTGGGCCACATGCCAATCCTGGGGAAGCCTCTTCTCTTCCAAGGCCACATAGGTCTGGTATCTGCTTTTGACCGTATGGATGAACTGTTCTGTAGAAGCGTCCATCTGGCGCAAAAACAGGCCTGGGAATATGCCCATGACGATAATCAAAGCGGCTATGGGCAGCATGATGGCCGTTTCCCGGAAGGTCAGATCCGATAGGCCTGCGTTTTGAGGCTTATCCACAGGTCCAAACATGACCCGCTGATACATCCACAGCATGTAGATGACACTGAACAGGGCTCCGGAGGTGGCGATAATGGCCAGCACAGGATAGCTCTTAAAGGATCCCAGGAGGATGAGGAACTCGCCCACAAAACCGTTTGTGCCCGGAACTGCCACCGAAGCCAGGGTGGCGATCATCAGGAATGTAGCAAATACAGGCATTATTTTGGCCAGCCCACCAAACTCATCCATGCGTCGAGTGTGCCTGCGCTCATAGATCATGCCCACCAACAAAAACAAAGCCCCGGTGGACAGCCCATGATTGAGCATTTGGTAGATGCCTCCCTGGACACCCTGCATGTTCAAGGCGAACAGTCCGAGCAGGACATAGCCCATGTGGCTGACACTGGAGTAGGCGACCAGTTTTTTGATGTCTGGCTGCACCCAGGAAACCAGGGCGGCATAGACGATGGCAATGACCCCCAGGCCGGCGATAATGGGTATAAACTGATGGGTGGCATAGGGAAACAAGGGCATGGCGAAGCGGATAAACCCGTAAGTTCCCATTTTGAGCAAAATAGAGGCCAAAATGACGCTTCCCGCTGTGGGGGCCTCTACGTGGGCGTCCGGAAGCCATGTGTGCAGCGGAAACATGGGCACTTTGATGGCAAAGGCCAAAAAGAAGGCCGCGCAGAGCCAGAACTGCATTTTTACCGGGATGTGCAGATCCAAGAGATGAAAGAGGTAGAAGGACGCTTCCCCGGTGGCCTGCAGGTTGTGGAAGTACAAGACGACTATGGCCACCAGCATAAAGATGCTGCCCAGAGCGGTGTACAGGAAGAACTTGACCGCGGAGTATATACGCCTGTCTCCGCCCCAGACGCCGATGAGCAGGAACATGGGTATGAGCATGAGCTCCCAAAAGACGTAAAACAAAACCAGGTCCATCGCTAAAAAGGTCCCGATCATGGCCGTCTCAATGAGCAGGAAGCTGATGATGTATTCCCTGATTTTTTTCTGGATATACGTGAAGGAGCACAGGATGCACAAGGGCACGAAAAATGTGGTCAGCATGACCAGCCACAGGCTGATCCCGTCCAAGCCCAGGGAGTAACTGATGCCCAGACTTTCAATCCAGGGGATGTGTTCAGTGAACTGCATCCCGGCCACTGAAGCATCAAAAGCGATCAGCACCGGAATGGAGATAATGAATTCTACAAGGGACACGGCCAGTCCAATGGACCAGAACCTCTTGGCTGCTCCAGGGCCGGATCCGGGCAAGATGGCTAAGACCAACACCCCCGCTAAGGGGAGGAAGGTCAGGATGCTGAGTATTGGCAGGCCAGTGAGACTCATCGACGACTCCTTATGATCCTAGACCAGGGCAAAGACTGAATACACGACCAACAGCATGGCACCGAACAGGAAGGAAATGGCGTAGGCTTGGACATATCCGGATTGTATGGTGCGGAGCCTTCCGCCGCACCAACCCACGACGTTGGCTACTCCGTTCACAGCTCCGTCAATTATCCCCACATCAAAACCCTTCCACAAGAACAGGCTCAGACCGTGCAGGGGGCGTACGAAGAGCAGGCCGTACAGCTCGTCCACATACCATTTATTGAGCATGGCCGCGTACAGCCACTGGAACTTGTGGGCCAGTTCGGCCGGAAGATTGCGATTGCGTACATACATGGTGTAGGCCAGTCCAATGCCCACAAAGACGATGCACACGGATATAATCATGAGCAGGTACTCGGTGCTGGCCGAGTGGTGGGCATGGGCGGCCGCTTCCTGACCGTGTCCGGCAGCGGGATGCAGGACAGGTTCCAGGAAATGCTCAATACGGTTGCTGCCTCCCAAAACCGCCGGGACACCGATGGCCCCACCGATAACGGACAAGACGGCCAGTACGGACATGGGAAAAGTCATGGACCGTGGAGACTCATGGATATGCTTTTGCACATCCCGAGGCGCGCGGCATTCGTTGAAAAAGGTCATGAATATAAGCCGGAACATGTAAAAGGCGGTCATGCCCGCGGTGAGGACCCCGATGGCCCAGAGGAAGGGATGTCCGTTGGCAAAGGTGTACCACAGGATCTCGTCCTTGCTGAAAAAGCCGGATAATCCGGGAAATCCGGCGATAGCCAGGGTGCCCAGGAGCATGGTGATGTACGTTATGGGGATATGCTTGCGCAGACCGCCCATGTTGCGCATATCCTGTTCATTGGCCAGAGCGTGCATAACGCTGCCGGCGCAGAGAAAGAGCAGGGCCTTGAAAAATGAATGGGTGACCACATGGAAGATCCCGGCACTGAAGGCCCCGACCCCTAGCCCTAAGAACATGTAGCCCAGCTGGCTGACAGTGGAGTAGGCCAGGACCCGCTTGATATCGTTTTGGGTCAGGGCGATGGTGGCCGCCAAAAAGGCGGTCAAGGCTCCGATAACGGCCACAACCTGCATACTTACCGGGGACATGGAGTAGAGGACATTACTGCGGGCGATGAAGTATATGCCCGAGGTGACCATGGTAGCGGCATGGATGAGGGCGCTGACCGGGGTGGGACCGGCCATGGCGTCCGGAAGCCAGACGTACAGCGGAATTTGGGCCGACTTGGCAGTACAGCCGATGAAAAAGAGCAGGCACACGGCAGTGACCACACCTTGGGGCAGGAGATGGGCATTCCCAAAGACTTCGGTGTAACGCAGAGACCAGATCCCGTGCTCGCCAAGGCTGATTAAAAGCAGAAAGAGGCCCACCAGAAAGGCGAAGTCGCCGATCCGGTTGGTGATGAAGGCCTTTTTGCCGGCTTTGGCGTTGTCCAGGTCTTTGAACCAAAATCCGATGAGCAGGTAGGAGCACATGCCCACCCCTTCCCAGCCCAGGAACATGAGCAGGAAGTTGTTGGCCAAAACCAGATTGATCATGGAGAACATGAACAGGTTCAAGTACGTGAAGTAGCGGTAGTAACGGCCTTCACTGTGCAGCATGTATCCGATGGAGTAGATGTGAATAAGAAAACCCACACCGGTGACAAACAGACACATAACCATAGATAGGGGATCAATTTGGTAGGCTATGGATACACTGAAATCACCGGCCTTGATCCATTCGAACCAGATGTATTCCACCAGCCGTTCAGATCCGGGCAGGGCCAGGAGTTTAAAGAAGGTGATCACGGTCAAGGCAAAGGAAAGGCCCACAGCTGAGCAGGCTATCCAATGGACGAGGTGCTTGTTCTCCTCTTCCAGACGCCGGCCCAAGAGGCCGTTGATAAGGACCCCGATGAGGGGTAAGACCGGAATGAGCCAGATATAGTCAAACATGCCACTCTCCTCGACTTACCATTTGAGCAGGTTGAACCGCTCCACATCGATGGAACCGGTCTTTTGGTACATGCGAAAGAATATCGCCAAACCCACAGCGGCCTCCACTGCAGCCACAGCCATGATGCACATGACCATAAATACCCCTTCGACCGATTGGGTGCTGCGGGCAAAGGTCAGAAAGACCAGATTGACGCCTCCGAGCATAATCTCGATACACAGGAAGACGACAATAGCCGTTCTACGCACTAAGGCTCCGGCAGTGCCGATGAGAAAGAGGGCCAGTCCCAGGCCGAGGAACACGCTTTGATATTCCATACAGGTGACTCCTTAACGATCTTTCTTGGCCAGGGCCAGGGCTCCGACCACGCCGGCGGTGAGCAGGACCGAGACAAGTTCAAAGGCAATGATGTAATCAGAGAATATGCGCGTGGCCAGGATGCCGACTTCCCCATAATCTTCCAAGGCCTGCACAGTGAATGGACCGCTCAAGGGTGAAGCTGCGGGCAGCATCTCGGCCAATCCCAAGAGACCGACCATGAACAAAACCAGGACAACCAGGCCCAGTGTCTTGAGATTCCATAACAGGTAAGGCCCGTAGCTGAATCGCAGGTTGAGCATCATGATGGCGTAGAGGATGAACATCATGATCGCTCCGGCGTAGACGATGATCTGCAGCAGGGCCAAAAACTGCAGATGCAAGAGAAGGAACATGGCGGCCAGGGCCACACAAGAGATGATCATCCACAGGGCGCAGTGGACAATGTTCCTGGTGCATACCACCATGAGGGCGGACAACACGGATAGAATCACGAAAAATGTCAGTATACTGAGTTCAGCCATGGACCTCATCTCCTTCGCGTAGGCTCATCAGGTCGGGTGGACCGGGATATCAGCCAAGTATCTTCTGCAAAAGGCTTCGTTGATATTCAAAGCTGTACCGTTCCGGATTGTCCAGCTTGTCAAAGGAAAACATAAAATCTTCCCGGGTGTGATCCACGTAATCGTACACCTGGCTTAAGGATATGGCTCCCCGGGGGCAGACCTCTTCACAGTACCCGCAAAAGATGCATCGCAGCTCATCGATCACGAACTCCTCGGGATAACGTTCTCCGTTCTCGGGTTCGTACGGGGTGAGATCGATAGCCCGAGCCGGGCAAACTGCTGCACACAGTCCACAGGCCACACACAGGAGGTGGCCGTTTTCATCCCGATGCAGCCGGTGCAGGCCGCGCCACCTCTCGCTTACCGGACGTTTTTCTTCTGGGTATTGAACAGTTTTGTGCTTGGACAGCAGATTGCCGAAAGTGTACTGCAAGCCTTTGAGTAATGGGGTAACGTACTTGACCTTTCCGGTCCATTTCTCCCTGACCCGGAGGATATCTTTTTCTTGCATGGGTATCTCCAGCGTAGCACTGTGATTCAAAGACGTTCTTTTGCGATCAGTACACAGCCATAACCAGGGCGGTGACCAGGATGTTGACAATGGCCAAGGGCATCAGGAACTTCCATTCCAGCTTCATGACCTGATCGTAGCGCAGCCTGGGAAAGGTGGCCCTTTGCCAGATGCAGAAAAAGACCACAAGCAGGGTTTTGATGAAAAACCAGACCACCCCGGGCAGAACTGGACCGTGCCAGCCGCCTAGAAAGAGCGTGGTTACCAGGCAACCGAATACGAACAGGTGGGTATACTCCCCGAAAAAGAACAGGGCGAACTTCATGCTGCTGTATTCCACATTGTATCCGCAACAGAGCTCGGCTTCCGCCTCCGGCATGTCAAAAGGAGTCCTGTTCAGCTCAGCCAGGCCGCTGATGATGAAGATGATAAACGCCACCGGGGCCAAGACGATGTTCCACATGCCGGACTGGGCCTGGACGATGTCCACAAGGCTTAAGGAGCCGCTGAGCATGACCACGCAGATGATGGCAAAGGCCATGGACAATTCGTAGCTGATGACAATGGCGGCAGCCCGAAGCCCCCCTGTGTACCCGTATTTGTTTCCCGAAGACCAGCCCCCGAGCATTCCCCCGTATGCCCCCAAAGTACCCAGAGCCAGGATGATCAAAATGCCTACATCCGGATTGGACAGGTACAGGGTGATTTCGCGGCCAAAAACAGTGATGGGCTCTCCAAAGGGGATAAGGGCCAGCATAATCATGGGCGAAGCGATGCTGATGATCGGGGCCAGGTAAAATATGGACCGCTCAGCATTGTCCGGCAAGAGATCTTCTTTCATGAACAGCTTGATCCCGTCGGCAAACGGCTGCAAAAGGCCCCAATACCCTACCCGGTTCGGTCCGTGCCGCAATTGAATGAATCCCAGGATCTTACGTTCGGCCAAAGTCAGGTAGGTGACCACCAGCATACACACGCTGATAATGATCACGGTCTTGATCATGGTGATGACCATCAGTTCCAACATGGACCCTCCTCCTTAGGCGACTTTCTGGATGGCGACCGCACAGACCTTGAGTTCCGGGATCTTGGCCACCGGGTCCAGGGCGGTGTTGGTCAGGGCATTAATCGGGAATTCCCGGAAATGGAAGGGGACAAAAACCACTCCAGGAATGGGGCGGTCGCATACCCAGGCCTTGACCTGAATGTGCCCCCGTCTGGAGGCGATGGTCACCATCTGGCCATTGCCTATTCCCAAATCTTGGGCATCCCGAGGATTGATTTCGGCAAAAAGTTCAGCATACAGCTGAGACAGCCCCTGCCCTTCCCTGGTCATGGTTCCGGTGTTGTAGTGCTGAGACACGCGCCCGGTGCTCAAGATATACGGATATTCAGCATCCGGCTGTTCTGCTGGATATTGATGTTCGATCTGGCTGAAGATCCCGCGGCCCCGGGCGAAGGAGCCCATGTGCAAAACGGGAGTACCTGGATGGTCGGTTTCCGGGCAGGGCCAGATCAAAGCCCCTTGCTCCAGTCTTTCCTTGGTTATTCCGGAATAATGCGGCGTAAGGGCATTGATCTCGGCCAAGACCTGGGAAAAGCCGAAGTCCATTGGTTTGTCCAGCCGGGCAGCAATCTGGGCAATGATCCAGGATTGATCTTTGGCCTGGCCGGGAGGCCGGACAGCCTTGCGCACCCTCTGCACCCGGCGTTCAGAATTGGTGAATGTGCCTTCGGTTTCTGCAAAGCAGGTTGCGGGCAGGACAACGTCGGCCTTGCCTCCGGTTTCCGTCAGAAATATGTCCTGGACAACCAGCAGTTCCAGATTGTCCAGGGCTTTTTGGACCTGGCTTTGGTGAGGGTCAGAGAGAATGGGATTTTCGCCCATGACCAGCAAGGCCTTCACTTGGTTGTTCAGGGCGGCTGATATCATTTCAGAGGCGGTCAGACCCGGCTTTTCTGGAAGTGAAGAAATGTTCCAGGTCTTTGCAAACCAGGAGCAGACTTCCGGGTCCGTCACTGCCTGATATCCGGGCAAAAAGTCGGGCAGGGCCCCCATGTCGCAGGCCCCTTGCACATTGTTTTGACCATGCACCGGATAGATCCCCCCCCCTT
Source organism: Thermodesulfobacteriota bacterium (assembly GCA_051749205.1). Taxonomy (GTDB): domain Bacteria; phylum Desulfobacterota; class Desulfovibrionia; order Desulfovibrionales; family Desulfothermaceae; genus Desulfovermiculus. The sequence continues at coordinate 120,231 of JBNJII010000001.1, forward strand.
GAACCCCCACATTGCCGCAGAGCATGGCCAGATTGGCCAGGGATTTGACGTTGTCTGTGCCGCAGGTGTGCTGATCAATGCCGCTGGCAAAAAGTATGGATCCCGGATGATGCCCTCCATAGAGATGGGCAGCATCTTCGAGTTCTTGAGCCGGAATGCCGGTCAGGGAGGACACATACTCAGGGGTGTAGCGCTCCAGGGTCTCTTTGATCTCTTTGAACCCGCTTGTACGTTGCTTGATATAATTTACATCGTGTAATTTGTCTCGGGCAATTATGTGCATCAAGCCGTTGATCCAGGCGATATCCGTGCCAGGCTTGGGTTTGAGCCATATATGGGCATGCTCGGTCAAACGGATCTGCCGGGGATCAGCGACAATGAGTTTCGCGCCGTGCTTGCGCACTGCTTCAAGCACATAATGAGCAAATATGGGGTGGTTCTCGGTGGTATTGGATCCTGTGACCAGGATTATCTTGCTGTGCAACAGGTCAGTGATCGGATTGGTCATGGTCCCAAGACCAAAGGCGGTGGTCAGTCCGTCCAGGGTGGAGGAGTGGCAGTACCGGACGCAATTATCCACATTGTTTGTACCCAGCCCAGCCCGCATAAGTTTTTGGAACAGGAAGTTCTCTTCATTCGTGCATCTGGCCGAGGCCAGTCCTCCAATGCTGTTTGGCCCTGAATCGGCCTTGATTTGCTGTAAGCGGGACGTAACCAGGGTCAGGGCTTCCTCCCAGGAGGCTTCCTGCAACCGGCCGTTTGTGCGGACCAGGGGAGTGGTCAGCCGGTTTGGGCTGCCGATGAATTCATACCCAAAGCGACCTTTGGCGCATAAGCTGCCCCGGTTGACTCCCGTGTCTTCATGAGTCGTCACTTTGATAATCCGATTTCCAAGCACATTGAGCTCAAGCTGACATCCGCAGCCACAGTACGTACAGGTGGTCTGCACCCTGTTCTCCAGCCAGGGACGACCCTTGTACCGACTCAAATTTTCAGTCAGGGCTCCGGTAGGGCAGACAGCCAGGCATTCGCCGCAGGAATCGCAGCGCTGGGGATGGAAGGGCGCAATTCGGGCTTGGTTGCCGCTGCCTTGAAGGGCAATGGCTCCGATACCGAGAACTTCATTACAGGCGGTCACGCAGCGCAGACAGAGGATGCACCGTTCCGGCCAATACCGGATATTGGGTGTTGGATACTCCGGCACCGATTGGTCCGGCTTTGTGGTCATTGGCACGTGCCGTACAGCGTATTCATAGACCAGATCCTGCAGGCGGCATTCACCGCCCTGATCGCATATCGGGCAGTCATGATGTCCGGTGTGCATAAGCAGAGCCAGTATTTCCCGGCGAGCCTCCAGGACCCGTGGGGAATGGGTATGGATGTGCATACCGGCATTGGCTGGAGTAGAACAAGCTGGCAGAAGTTCCGTTGCTTCTTCTATTTCCACTACACAGACCCGGCAGGATTCGATAGGTTCCGCCCGGTGCATATGGCACAGGGTGGGAATGGCTACGTTGTTCTCACGGGCTGCCTCAAGTATCGTCTGCCCTGGAGTAAACGAGACTTCCTGTCCATTGAGGTGAAGTGTCTGATCCATATCATGCCTCGATTATGCAGTGTGCTCGAGTGTTAAGCGCTATATTGAGTATGGGTGTCATTGGCTCACTACTACCAAGCCTGGGTGCAGGGAAATCATTCTTCTGAATGGGTATCAACGGCAGCCAGACCGATCCGGTAGCACCGCAGACATCGGGATGCTTCAAGCAGAGCCTGGCCTTCATCAAAGCCCCCTTCAACTTCATCAAAGTGGGTAATACGTTCCTCAGGGTCACGAGCAGGTTGGCGGGCCCTCTTTTTGTTGCCTTTAAAGGGCATTTTTTCAAAGGGGTAAAAGACGCTCAATTGCTGAATGTACTTTTCCAGCTGATCCTGTGCATCGGGAATGCATTGCCCTGTTTGCAGATACTGATCAATGAACTTGGCCCCTTTCTTGCCGGCGGCCAGAGCGGCAATGAGTGTGTCCGGGCCGGTGATGCAATCGCCTCCGCCAAAGATGTCCTTTTCAGTGCTCTGAAAGGTAATGGGATCCACCACCAGGGTTTTCCACCTGGTTAACTCTACTCCCTGCTCTTCCGGGAGCACGCAATCCACGACACAGGTCTGGCCAATGGCCGGGATGATGGCATCGCATTCCAGGACAAAATTGGATCCCTCAACCGGTTCCGGACGCCGGCGTCCGGACTCATCGGGTTCGCCGAGCTCCATACGCAGGCACTCCAATCCGCTGACCTTTCCATCCTGAGCCAGGATCTTCACCGGTTGCACCTGGTAGTGGAAGTTGACCCCTTCTTCCTGAGCCTCTTTGATTTCCACTGGATCAGCAGGCATTTCCTTCAAAGTCCGACGGTAGACCAGATTGACGTCTTCAAAGCCCAGGCGAAGGGCCGAGCGAACGCAGTCCATAGCCACGTTTCCGCCCCCGATGACCACGATCTTTTTTCCTTCCAGAGGTCGCTGGCCCTGGGCAATAATGCGCAGGAACTCGACCCCGGTCATGAAGCACTGATACCCGGCATCTTCGCCTTCGCAGCGCATGCTGGCGGATTCCGGGGCTCCGGCCCCGACGAAGATGGCCTGAAAACCCTGCTGGCGAAGATCATTTATGGTTATATCCTGCCCAATGGAGGTATTGTAGGTAATGCTCACCCCCAGTTTTTGGATGAATTCGACTTCCCGGCGCAGGATATGCCGGGGGAGCCGGTAGTCCGGGATGCCCACGGCTGCCATGCCCCCGGGTTCGGGAAGTGATTCATATATGGAGCAGGCATATCCCCGCTGGGCCAGATAATAGGCGCAGGACAATCCGGCTGGACCGGCTCCTACAATGGCTACCGGGCCCTTTTCCTGGCCATGGGAAGCCAGCTGTTTCGGGTTGGCCTCCGGGTGGCGGGTCTGTTCATAGTCGACCACGAATCGCTTCAAGGCCTTGATAGCAATAGGTTCATCCAGCTTGGTCCGTCGGCAATTCATCTCGCAGGGTCGGACACAGACCCGGCCGATGGTACCGGGCATTGGGCAGTCGTTACGGACCACATCCAGGGCTTCTTTGTATTGTCCCAGCCGGATCTTTTCCACATAGGAGGGGATGTCCAGATGAGACGGACAGGCGTTGGTACAGGGAGCGGTGACCAGGGAATGATAGGTGCCCTGAGGCAGAGGCTTTTTTTGGGCCACGGCTTTTTCAAATTCCTGGCGGTAATGGGTGAGGGCGTCTAGGAGGGGGCGGGGGCCTGTTTCACCGATCCCGCATTTGGCGGTGTTTTTGACCAATTGGGCCAGTTCATTCAGCTGATCAAGATCGCCCTCCTGCCCATTTCCGGCGCATATCCGCTCCAGAATGTCGGCCATCAGGGCGGTCCCCAGCCTGCAGGGAAAACATTGACCGCAGGATTCCTGATGTACCCGTTGCATATACGCCCGGCACATATCAACTATATGGACCTCCTCTTCCCAAACCAGAAAACCGTCCCAGCCCATGAAGGCCTTAAGCTGTCCTTGGTTTCCGAGGGAGTCCGGAATTGCAGTGGCATCGGTTTTCTCTGCTCCGCGCGTCCATTGGCCCCAATTGGAAAAAATCACTTTGCGCTGCATACCATGTGCTCCATTGCCTAACGATCCACTTCGCCCAGCACGATATCGATGCTGCCGATGAGGGTGATGACATCTGCGATCATGTGCCCCTCAATCAGATAGGGGAGGGCGCTGACCAGATAATAGCACGGGGATCGGATCTTGAGCCGATAGGGATGCGTCTCCCCGTTGCCGACCAGATAAAAGCCGAGTTCGCCCTTGGCCCCTTCAACTGCAAGATAGGTTTCCCCGCTGGGGAGGGCGAATCCTTGACTGGAGATCTTGAACCTGCGGATGAGGTCGTCCACATTGTGGCGCACGGAATCCAGATCCGGATTGGTGGTCCAGGGGTTGTCGGCCATGATCGGACCGGAAGGCATATTCTCAATAGCCTGTTCTATGATCCGCACTGACTGAGTGAACTCCTCCATGCGAACCAGGTAGCGATCATAGGAATCCCCGTCTTGGCCCACAGGGACCTGAAAATCAAAGTCATTGTAGCTGGAATAGGGTGCGGCCTTGCGCACATCGTAAGGCACTCCGGAACCCCGGAGGCTGGGGCCGGTCATCCCATAGTTCAAGGCAGTATCCGCATCTATAACCCCAATGCCCTTGGTTCGTTTCATCCAAATGGCATTTTGGGAAAGCAATTGATGGTAGCCATCTATAGCCTTGGGCATCTTCTGAACATACTCACGGACCTTGCGTACGAATTCAGGAGTGATATCCTTGGCAACTCCGCCCACACGCAGAAAGCTCGGTGTGAGGCGGTAGCCAGAGGCCTCCTCAGTGATCTCCATGGCCAGTTCACGGTCGGCAAAGGCGTAGAATATCGGAGTCATGGCCCCTATATCCAAAGCGTGCGTGCCCAGCCAGAGCTGATGGCCCATGATCCGGGACAACTCAGCCATGATGACCCGAATGTACTGGGCCCTCTTGGGCACTTCCAAACCCAAAAGCTTTTCCACAGTCAGGCACAGGCCGAGGTTGTTCACTGAGGCGGCTGCATAGTCCAAGCGATCAGTGAGGGGAATGATCTGCTGGGCCGTTTTGTGTTCGGCCATCTTTTCAAACCCGCGGTGCAGGTAGCCCACATGGGGGTGGGCCCTCCGGATGGTTTCTCCATCCAACTCCAGCTCCAGGCGCAGCACTCCGTGCGTAGCCGGGTGATGGGGCCCCATGTTCAGGAGCATGGTCTTTGTTTGTGTGCTCATGATCACTCCAGCGCGTTTGGAATCTGGCAAGGCTGGTCGGATTCCGAAGAAAATGCGGAATTGACCTCCAGAGTGAGGAAATCGAAATCGTCCACATCGTAATTGCCGTGCAATGGGAAATCCTTGCGCAATGGATGTCCTTCAAAAGAATCCCAGGTTAGGATTCGGCGCAAATCGGGATGGTTGTCGAAAAAAATGCCCATAAGGTCGTAGACCTCACGTTCTCCCCAATTGGCAGAGTGCCAGATGCCGGAGACCGAGGGCAGGCTGGACTCTTCGGAAGTGGGGAGATGAACGATAAGACGGTGCTCATTGCGCACGGAATACAGGATGTAAATGACGTCAAAGCGGGGAGTATTTGGGGTCCAGTCCACAGCTGTGACGTCGGAGAGCAGGGTGTAGCTCAATGTGGCATCGTCCCGTAAAAAACGCATGAAAGAGAGGAAATCATCACCAGAAATGTTCGCCGTAATGTGCAACTGCCCGTTGGGTTGCTTTGAGGCGGCGACTGCTTGGGGATAGGCTTGGGTTATTGCGGTCAAGGCCTGATTGTTGTCCATGCATATTCTCCTGGCCTGAGAGTTGTCCAAGCAAGCCCTGTTGGGGCACATGGAGCTAGTACCGTGTCTTATAGGTTCTGCCCCATATAGTGGCAATTTGTACTATGATATCTCGATTTGGTTTTTTTCTTTGTTTTGAACTTCATTTTGCCAAAAATGGAGGCAATATTTTTGAGAGGCAGTACTAGGCTGAAATTTCTTTGCTGTCCGGGCGCATATCCAGGCGCTCTGTCTTGATCTTCTCTTGAAGAGTCATCAGGGAGGCCAGAAGAGTCTCCATACGCGGCGGACATCCCGGAACATAAATATCCACGGGCACGATTTTGTCCACGCCCTGGAGCACAGCATAGCTCCTGAATTGCCCTCCGGAGCAGGAACAGGCGCCCATGGCAACCACCCACTTGGGTTCGGCCATTTGTTCGTAGACCCGCTTGACCTGGGGGGCCATCTTCATGGTCACGGTTCCAGCCACAATAAGCAGGTCAGACTGACGGGGCGAGGGACGAAAGACCTCGGCTCCGAATCTGGCCATATCGTAATGGGGCATCATTGTGGCCATCATTTCCAGGGCACAACAGGCCAAGCCGAATGTACATGGCCAGACCGAGTTCTTGCGAGCCCAGTTAACTACTGTGTTGACGCTGGTTACTACAAAATTATCGCCGTGCAGGTGTGATTCTAGTCCCATTCCAAGGCTCCACTTTTCCATTCATACAGGAAACAAACCAGCAGGATGCCGATAAAAACCAAGACCCCGAAAAAGCCGGTTAAGCCGAGACTCCCCAAGTGCACAGCCCATGGATATAGGAAGACGCACTCCAAATCGAAGATAAGGAACAAAAGGGCTACAACGTAGAACTTGATGGGAGTTTGCAGATACTGTATGCCATCGCTGGGCAGGCCGCATTCATATGAGGCCCTTTTCTCACCGCTTTGATGTTTGGGACCCAAAAGGGAAGAAAGAATGACAGTGATGACCCCGAATGTGACGGCAATGACAATGAGATAAGCTAGGGGTAGGTACTCCAAGAGCATGGCCGGTCCTCCACAGGATACGAGTGCACTCTTTTGTCTCGGAAACGCTTTCATTCATAGCTTGTGAAAAGGTGAACTAGCATGGGGCTGGGAGCGCGTCAACCCCTGCAAAAGAAAAAAGTGCAATTGTGCAAACCGGATATAAAAAAGCACAAAAAGCACAAGGGGCATAAAGTGCCTGATCTATGATCCGGGTTGCAAAACTTGAGAAAGAGGGTACAAAGGCTCGTATGAAACGAGGCCCTGCTTTGTTCGTCATTCCCGCGAAAATCTCAAACAGATAGCTTGGCCTGCCCCTGGTTTGCCCGGCGAGTCTGATCCCGTTGTATTCGAACTGTTCGGGCCGGGCAATGACGTAGGGAGCGGACCTCCGTGCGTTTCATGCCTGATCAATCCGGCAAATTTTTTTTTTAGCCCTCTTTGGGGTACAAAATATTTCCGATTTGCCGAAGGCAAAGCTGAGCTGGAAGGGATTTATGTTTTCAAGGGGCAGCGTTTTTTTACAGTGAGATGCTCAATGACCCAGATTCATGGAATACTTTTCGATTTTGACGGAACTTTGGCTGAACTGCGCATAGATTTTGACCGCATGCGCAGGCAGATTGCAGAGCTGGCCGGACTTTTTTTTGACCACGGAGTGCAAAGAAGCTCCTCTCCGGTACTGGAGTGGATTGATGAATTGGCCCAGGCCATGCATGCCGAGTTACCTCGAGAAGATGTCCTGGAGTTTCAAAGTCGGTGCCGAATGCGCTTGGTGGGCTTGGAGATGAAGGCAGCAAAGGAAGGCAGGCTGTTTCCCTTCACCTCGGGGGTACTGTCCGGATTGCGGGAAAACGGTGTCAAAACGGCCATTGTGACCCGCAACTGCACTGCAGCGGTCCGAGCTGTGTACCCTGGGGTTGAGGAGGCAGTGGATTGCCTCCTGGCCCGGGACGACGTGAAAAAGGTCAAGCCGGATGCAGAGCATCTGCATGCTGCGGCCAGGTGCTTGGGAGTCAGTAACCAGGCCTGTCTTATGGTCGGCGACCACTGGCTGGATCTCATGGCCGCCCGCAATGCAGGTATGCGAAGTGCTGCTGTGCATACAGGGCACACTCCTGCATCGGACCTGACCTCCCAAGAGCCGGACTTTTCTGCGCCCAACGCGCACAGCCTTGTGCAGGAGCTTTGCCGGGCCGGTATCCTGGCCCAGAATGGCCAAGACCCCTGACATATTGACGAGAGTGTGCAGAGTGTTTACTGATACTTATTCTGTTTTGTAACCTGGAAGAAAGCTTGGGAGGCGAGAATGTGCTTGGCGGTTCCGACCAGGGTTCGGGAGATTCAAGGGGAAACTGCGGTATGCGAGGTGCATGGAGGACATACTCAGGTGGAGGCCTCTCTTTTGTTGCTCGATGAAGAGGTGGGAGTGGGGGATTATGTCCTGCTCCATGCCGGATTCGCCTTGCGCAAGCTTGATGAGAGCGAAGCTGCCGAGACCCTGGCTCTATTTCAGGAACTGTCCCAAGCCATTGGGGAAAAAGGTTCATACAGTCAGCCCGAGAGCACATGAAGCTCTCTTGTGAATAAAGGCACACGCATTGTCGGTGTACACTGCCTGGGAAGGCTCAAAAGGCAGGTTGGAGGTTCATGAAATACATTATTTTTGAAGATTTTGCCGGTCAGGAAACTCCAATCCTGTTTCCGGATCGGATCTTGCATGAGGAAATGCGAGATCAGATTCCATACGCCCGGGTTCTCTCAGCTGGACACGTGGTATTCAAAGACGAAAAATTTGTCTGTCAGGGTCGGGCCAGGACCTTGAAAGTCCAGGCCCGAAGTGAAGACAGCGCGGTTATCTCACAGCATCTTCAGGAAGAAATGAGCAGATAACCAAGTTGAGGCGCAGTAGAAAGGTCCGTGTATGTACATGTCGTTGCTCGTGATGGTCACAGTCATGTGCCAACCAAAGAACATGTGCCAACAAGGAAAAAAATGGAGGAGATCATATGCCCAGCCGAATCATGAGGCGAGTCATGGGGATGACTGCTGTTTTGATCATGTTTTCCGCTTATTCTGCCCAGGCACAACTGCCAGAGTTTACGGATCTGGCCGATAAGGCCGGGCCAGCTGTGGTCAATATCAGCACAGTCAAAGAAGTAAAGACTCCAGATCAGATGCAGCGTTTTTTTGAACAGTTTCAACGCAAGGGTTCGCCCTTTGAAGATTTTTTTGACCAGTTTTTTGGGGACATGCCGGAAAAAAGACATAAGCAGGCCTTAGGGTCCGGCTTTATTGTATCTGAAGACGGATATGTGGCTACGAACAATCATGTGGTGGAAAAAGCCGATCAGATTAAGGTCGTGCTTCAGGGAGGCGATGCGTCATATCAGGCAGAGGTCGTAGGGCGAGATCCAGAGACCGACCTGGCCCTGCTCAAGATCAATGTGGACAAGTCGTTGCCGGTCCTTGAATTCGGTGATTCAGATGAGCTTGAGGTTGGAGAATGGGTTTTGGCTATCGGCAATCCCTTTGGCCTGGACCACACGGTGACGGCCGGCATTATCAGTGCTATGGGCCGGGTGATCGGGGCCGGACCCTATGATAACTTCCTGCAGACAGATGCCTCCATCAATCCGGGAAACAGTGGAGGACCGCTTTTAAATATGGACGGTGATGTGGTGGGCATCAATACAGCCATAGTAGCCAGTGGACAGGGTATTGGGTTTGCTGTACCGGGCAATATGGCGGAAAAGATCATAACTCAACTCAAGGAGCACGGACAGATCAAGCGGGGCTGGCTGGGTGTGACCATCCAGGATGTCGACGAAGATGCGGCTAAAGCACTGGGGCTTTCCAAGGACAAGGGAGCTTTGGTGGCCTCGGTCCGGGAAAGCGAGCCGGCTGCAGAGGCCGGGATTGAGCCCGGGGATGTGATTGTGTCCGTGAATGGAGAAACAATTCAAGATGCCCGTGATCTGACCCGGACCATCGGTTCTCTGCCCCCGGAAGACAAGATTCGGCTGACCATCTGGCGCAAGGGCCAGGTCAAAGAAGTCGAAGTTACTCTAGGCGAGCGACATAAACAAATGGCACAGGCTCAAGGGGAAAAGCCCTCGCAGCCCGATGATGCCGGCGCTTTGGGTATGAGCCTGAAGGCGGTGGACGAAGAGGCGGCGCAATCATTGAATCTACCTGCAGTCAGGGGGTTGGTGGTCACTGATGTAGCCCGGGATTCCAAAGCGGCCCAGGCCAGTATCCAGCCAGGAGACGTTATCCTGGAAGCCAATGGGCAACAAATACATAGCGTCGAGGATCTGACCAAAGTTTTGAAAGGGGATGCGGCTGAAAAAGGCGTCATTCTCCTCCTGGTGGTCAGACAGGGACAGGCCTTGTATCGAAGCATTCCCTTGAACAAGTAGCTGTCCAGACCTCGAGGTATCGAATGTTCAGCCTTGCCTGAGGCAAGGCTGAACATCCCGATGTTGCGGAAAAATCAAAATATTTACTTTATGCCCCAAAGGACCATCCTTCAGGCCGGATGTAAGGCCAATATCTTTCTGCGTATCCTCGGTTGTCGGGATGATGGATATCATGATCTGCAAAGTCTTTTTGTGCCTTTGGACCAGCCCAGGGACCGTCTTTATATCTCTTTGTCCACCCGGTCCGGACTGACACTGACATGCTCCCGCCCGGAGCTGGCCGGGCCGGAAAACACCTTGCACGCGGCCTATAACCTGTTTGCGGCCAAGACCGGATTCAGCCCCGGGCTTTCAATCCGGCTGGAAAAAAATATTCCCCAAGGGGCGGGTCTGGGTGGAGGAAGTTCGGATGCAGCTGTCTTGCTCCGGCATCTCAATGACCAGTGTCCGGCAAACATTGGCTTATCTGCTCATAGTTTGACCCAGGCTGCCCTGGAGATCGGGGCCGATGTTCCCTTTTTCTTGTTCAATGTGCCGGCCTGGGTCCAGGGCATCGGAGAACGGATCAGCCCGGTGTCCATGGCCTGTGCCTCTGGATGGCTGGTTGTTGTGTGCCCCGATACGCAGGTTGCCACCGGCCGGGCTTTCCAGGCCTGGGACAAAGCGCAGGATAAGGATCAGGTATCCTGCGCACGGTTGGAACGGAGGCCTGAATATCCTCAGGAAAGTATCTGGAGTGGGCAGGTCTTTTTCAACAGTTTTGAACCGGTTATCTATGAGTTCTATCCCCATCTCCAGCACATCAAGATTGATCTTTTGCGGTTTGGAGCCCGCGGGGCGGTCTTGAGTGGTTCAGGGGCGGCAGTGGTTGGGCTGTTCTCCCGGGAGCAGGAGGCTCGGCAGGCTGCGCGTCAGCTTCAGGATTCCTCGACCCGGGTCTTTCTCAATCGGGTACCCTGATAATTTTTTCCCATTGAACTGGGGTCTTATTCGGGGAGGTCTTTGGTCTGTGGTGCGGCCCCGGCCATACTCTTATTACTTCAATTTTTTAGAAAAAGATCGACTGGGAAGCGCATTTCTTGTTTCATGCGTGGAAAATAAGAAAACAAACCGCTTCCGCCACCCAGGCGGAAGCGGTTTGTTTTCTTAGGCGACCTTTTCCAGATTCACGGCGCAGACCTTGTATTCCGGGATCTTGGCAATGGGGTCCATGGCCGGATTGGTCAGGATATTGGCGCAGCTCTCCACAAAATGAAAGGGCATGAACACCACGCCGGGGCGAATGTTTTCCGTGAGCACGGTTCGCACTGCAATCCGCCCTCTGCGGGATGAGACATACACACTCTCGCCCGGGCCAATGCCCAGGTTTTCCGCATCCAGGGGATGGATCTCCAAAAACCCTTCCGAGATCTCTCCTTCCAGGGAAGGCGAATTTCTGGTCATGCTTCCGGTGTGGTAATGGGCAAAAACCCGGCCGGTGGTCAGCCACAAGGGGTATTCCTCGTCAACAACCTCGGCCGGCGGTCGGTAATCTATGGCGTGAAACAGTCCTTTGCCCCGGGTGAACTGGCCTTGGTGCAAGATGGGGGTACCTGGATGCTCTGGACTGGGGCAGGGCCATTGCAGGCCGGGACCTTCCAGACGGTCGTAGGAGATGCCGGCATAAGAGGGAGTCACTGTAGCGATTTCATCCATTATTTCTGCCGGTGAGGCATATGAGAGAGGATAGCCGAATCTGGTGGCCAGATCCTGGATGATCTCCCAGTCGGCCCGGGAATCTCCTACCGGTTCAATAGCTTGCCGCACGCGCATCACCCGGCGCTCGGTGTTGGTAAAGGTACCGTCTTTTTCGGCAAATGAGGCCCCGGGCAGGACCACATCAGCCATTTCTGCAGTCTCGGTTAAAAACAGATCCTGGACCACAAGAAAATCCAGGTTCTTAAGAGCTTTGCGCACATGATCGCTGTCCGGATCGCTGAGGACCGGATTTTCACCCAGGACAAAAAAGGCCTTGACCGAACCGTCCTCTGCCCCTTTCAGCATTTCCGGCAGGGCAAGACCAACAGAACCGGGAATCTTCACCCCTTTCCAGGCAGCGTTCATCTTTTCCTGGGCCTGGGGACTGGTGACTGGCTGATAGGCTGGAAATACATTGGGCAGCCCGCCCATATCGCAGGCTCCCTGGACATTGTTCTGACCGCGCAAAGGATTGACGCCGGTGGATTCCCGGCCCAGGTTGCCGGTGAGCATGGCCAGGTTGGCCAGGGATTTCACATTGTCCACCCCGGTGGTATGCTGGGTAATGCCCATGCAGTAGAGGATGGTTGCCTTTTCTGCCTGGGCGTAGGCCTTGGCCATAGCCTCAATGGTTTCCGCCGGCACGCCGCTTATCTCTGCGGCCTTGTCCAGGGGAACAGACATCACGGATTCTTTAAACTCAGCAAACCCTTCAGTACGTTCATCAATGAAGCTTTGATCCTCCCATCCATTTTCAAGTATCGCATGCATCATGCCATTCAGCAAAGCTACATCCGAACCCAGATTGTGCCGAACAGCAATGTCCGCCTTGTTGGCTATCTGGATCCGGCGGGGATCGGCCACAAGTAAGGCGGCCCCTTTTTCCTTGGCTCGATAGACTCTGGTGGCCACCAAGGGATGGGAGGATGTGGTGTTGGATCCAATGATGAAGATACAGTCCGCGTCTTCAATTTCAGACATGGAGTTGGTCATGGCTCCGGAACCGAATGCAGCGGCAAGACCTGCCACTGTAGACGAGTGTCAAAGCCGGGCGCAGTGGTCGATGTTGTTCGTACCTGCCCCGGCCCGGGCCAGTTTTTGCAACAGGTAGTTTTCTTCGTTGGTCACTTTGGCTGAGGCCAGAAAGGCCAGGCTGTTTGCTCCGTGGTCATCTGTTATCTGACGCATCTTCTCGGCTGTTGCGGTCAGTGCTTCGTCCCAGGAAACTTCCGTAAGTTCACCGTTTTTGCGAAGCAAAGGCTTCGTCAGCCTCTTGGGGCTTTGCACAAACTCGTGCACGTTCCACCCCTTGATGCACAACTTGCCTTCATTGGTCGGACTTGTCTTACAGGGCAGAGTCCCGATGAGCTGTCCGTCCATGACTTCCAGAAAGAAGTTACAGCCACACCCACAATAGGTACATGTGGTCAAAACCGTCCTGTAGTCCATGCCGTCTCCTCGCAGGTCATAAGCGTATCCCTGGATTGAAAATCCACTGGGTTTGGGGTCATTGTTCAAACAACTAGCTGGCGATATTTAGGGGCGATTTTTTGTCATCAACAAATCCGGTGGGATAGCCGAATTCAATATCCAGTATCTGGCCTACCTTCTTGTACAGTGTGCGTAAGGGAATACCCGCAGGGCAGGCTTCTTCGCACAACCCACAATCAATGCACCGCCCGGCCATATGTACGGCCCGGGTCAAATGAAAAGCCGGGTTGGCCGGAGGAATGGTCCCGGTAAGAATAAGTTCGTTGTTCTCCAGGCTGCATTCCTTGCAGAAACAGACCGGACAGACATCCCGGCAGCCAAAGCATTTGATGCACTTGTCGAATTCCTGCATCCAGTAATCGAAGCGCTCGGTGCTGTCTTTGTCCTCTATCTCCTGTACAGATGAAAAGCTCAGGCCATCAACTGCTTCCCCGGCCACATACTGGTCCGGGTAGGGCTTTGCGCATTCGCAGGACCGGGCCAGCTCCTCGGGGCAGGCAATGCCCACCGGAACGACCTGCTCCCTCTTGATCTGATTCCAGACGAAGAGGGTGTTCAGCCCCCGCTGGTCGCACCCCCGAACCAGAAGGCCAAAGGTCTTCTCCGGATGGGCCCGAACCAGGTGCATAAGTATCTTGTCCAAAGGATATCTGGCCTGACCGGGACGGTCCAAATCTCCGAGGACCATAGTCTCCAGCTCATCTGTAGAGGTGAACAGCTGGGGACAGACATGGCCGTGTCTTTGGGAAAGGCCGATAAATCCGGAGATTTCGTTGGCCTCAAAGAGTTCAGTAACCCTGGTGATGACTTCTTGGATCATAGGAGGCTCTGGAGGTTCATATTGAGGTAAAAATGGATGAGAGGGCGATTGAAGCCCCACTCATAAAATACGACCTGGTACAAGTTCTTGCTTTAAGCTGCCTCTCGGCCGGGCATGGCCTGGCCCAGAGGCGAGGGGCCAAGGTTTTTCAAAGCTTGAACAAAATCTTGTATTTCCGCTCGAAATTCAGGCGCTTCGGCTGAGGATACCCATCTGGCCCGCAGGCGTTTCGCATCCAGTCCGGTAAATTCCATCAGCTGGCCCATGAACTTTACCCGCTTTTCCGCAGAGACATTACCATACAGGTAATTGCAGTCGCCCTGGTGTCAGCCACCCACAAAAACCCCATCGACTCCCTGTTGAAAGGCAAGGATGACGTGATGCGGTGAAACACTTCCACTGCACATGACCCGAATAATTCTGATATTAGTCGGGTACTGCAACCGACTGACCCCAGCCAGGTCAGCAGCAGCGTATGCTCACCAGGTGCAGAGAAAGCAGATAATCTTGGGTTCAAAGTCTTGGTTGCTCATGATGATTCCTTTCTGGCACAGGTTTGCTATGGTTTTCTTTTATATGATCTAGCCAGGCAAAAGTTCTCTGGCAATATATTGTTTTAATTGAACATCTGCATGGACCTCAATGTCCGTAGCGATAAGGATTTAACATCTTGATTTCTTTGTCTTTACCTTTAACCTTTTACCTTTAACTTTTAACTCACAAGATATGATCAAACCGTCGATATTGGAGTATTGGTTTTTGTACGATCAAACCGGCGGTCTTCCGCCAGCGGCGGCGCTGCCCCCTGATCTCTGATCTCTGTCTTCCGTCCTCTGTCCTCTGTATTCCGTCCTCAGGCTGCTGCTCGGATTTGAGCCATGAGCTGCTGCGGTTTGAAGCCCCGCAGTTGAGCGCTTTCTGATGGACAGGTGGCTGCACAATTGCCGCATCCTTTGCACAGGATGTCGTTGATCTGACAGACTCCCCGCTCTGGATCAAAGCTGATGGCCTGATAGGGACAGACATCGATACACCCCAGACAGCCCACACAGGTCTGAGCATTGATTTCAGCCACTATAGCGCTGGACACCAATTGATCTTTGAACAGGATGGTCCCCACTCTGGCCGCGACACCGATACCCTGGGACCGGGCTTCGTCGACACAGGCCGGATACCGGGCCGAACCACAGACAAAAATCCCGTCTGCAGCAAAATCCAAAGGTCTGAGCTTGGCATGGGCTTCCAGAAAAAAGCCGTTCTGATCTGTTGGTACCCGCATCATGCGCGAGATCCGGGCTGCGTCGTCTCTGGCCACCAAGGGCGTGGACAAGACAACAAGATCGCAGGGGTAGTCGACCTCCCGGCCCAGTAAAGAGTGATAGAATCGGACCGTTCCCTTGTCCACTTCAGGGGGGGAGTCTGGATCATAGACACTGAAGTCAACCCCCATTCCTCTGGTTTCCCAGAGCAGTTTCTCCCTGCTCGTACCGTACATCTGCATGTCCCGGTACAGGATATGCACTTCAGCCTCAGGATTTTGTTCTTTGATCAGCCGGGCATTTTTGACCCCGGTCAAGCAGCAGATACGGGAGCAATACTCGCGCTCAGCATCCCGGGCCCCGGCGCATTGAATCATGACTACCCGCCGGGCATTGAGCTTGCCCTGGCTGAGAAGGCTCTCCAACTCCATTTGGGTAATGACCTGTTGGCCGTCGTAGCCAAACCTGCCTTCAGGCTGAAGAGGCAATGCCCCGGTAGCTACCACAATACACCCCACTTCTTCCTGCAGGGTCTGTTGGTCGCTGTCGGCAAAGGTGACTGTATAGTTTCCTATATACCCACCCACTTCCTTGACCTGGGCCCCGGTATACAGTGTAATGTTCGCGTTTTGGCTTATATCCTGGATCAGGGGATCGATCCGTTCCCGGGCCGGGACACCGGAGGGGCCGATGCGGTTTAAGCCCCGGACCACTCCTCCCAGGTGGTTGGATTTTTCCACTAAAACGACTTCCAGGCCCATCTCAGCCAGAGACAGGGCGGCGGACATGCCGGCCACACCACCGCCCATGACCAGGGCCCTGGAGACCAGACTGGACATGATGTCCTGCTGAGGCTCGAGATTTGCACACTTGGCCACTCCCATGCGGACCAGTTCCTTGGCCTTTTCCGTGGCCCCTTCCTGGTCGCCCATGTGCACCCATGAGCACTGGTCACGGATGTTGACCATCTCGAAGAGATAGGGATTGAGGCCGGCCTCGGCACAGGAGGAAGAAAACAAGGGGGAATGGGTCCGGGGGGAGCAGGAGGCCACCACCACCCGGTTCAGGTTATGTTCCTGGATGCCCTTTTTGATCTCCTGGACCCCGCCTTCGGAGCAGGTGTACAGATTCTCCTTGGCATAGACTACACCCGGCAGGGTGGAGACGTATTCGGTAACTTCCCGGCAGTTGAGGTGACCGGCGATGTTTGACCCGCAGTCACAGATAAAGACCCCGATGCGCAGGTCTTTTTGCTCAGTCTTGGATGGCGTGTTCATGTGTTGTGTCCTCTCTGTTCCCTGATCTCTAGCCCCTGCTGGTCTTTACGAGGCTTTGCGCAGCCCCTTGGCCTGAGGTCCGTAGTGGCTGGTGATGACCTGGACCGCTCTGGTGGCCGCGCTGCTGGCCTGGGCCACGGATTCCGGAATATCCATAGGACTGTGACTGCAGCCGCAGACAAAGATGCCCTGTTTGGTGGTATCCAGGGGATTGGCTTCATCGGTTCGGAAGAATCCGTATTCATTGATTTCTATGCCCAAAGTCTGGGCCAGATCCGGATTGGCCCGGCTGGGAGCACAGGCGGTGGCCAGAATAACCAGATCAAAGGGCTCACGTTTGATCTGCCGGCTCTGGGTGTCTTCGTAGACCACAACCGGGTTGTTATTGTTGCCCTTGACGATCTCAGCCACTCTGGTCCGCTTATAGGTGATGTTGGAGGTATTTCCTCCCCGGATCTTGTACTCCTCAAAACCTTTGCCCACTGCCCGGATGTCCATACCGAAAATGGTAGATTCGGTTTCCGGCTCATGTTCATGAGCGATGATGGCCTCTTTGATGGAGTGCATGCAGCAGTATCCGGAGCAAAAGGGATAGAAGCGGATATCCCGGGAACCAACGCACTGAATAAAAGCCAGATTTTTGGCCACGGAAAATCCTTGTGCCTTCTCCTTGAGGTCCTCCAGCTCATTTTTTTCCTTCAGCCATTTTTCATAGGCCTGGGCCCATTTCTGGCTTTCCTGGTCCTGGTTTGGGTTCCCGGCCCGATACGCGGCATAGAAATCTTCAGAAGACTGGGCAAATTTCTTCTCAAAATTATCCACAGCCCGTCTGGACTTTTTGATCGTCTTTTCCAGTTCCTGAATGCGATCCATGACCGCCCGGTCTGAGGGGCGGTCCAGATGCCCGCCGGTCGGCCCGCTGGCTGAGAGCAAACGCTCAAACTCCATGGCCGTGACCACGTTATCAAGGTCCTTGTACCGGTATTCCGGAATGCGGGAAGGATCAAAGACATCGTAGCCGATAGCTACAATGATGGCCCCCACTTCCAGATCCAGGAGCTGGTCCTGCTGGTCAAAATCAATGGCCTCGGCCTGGCAGGCCTTGGCGCAGGCCCCACACTTCTTGCCGGCAAAGACCCGGCAGTGATCGCTGTCAATGGTATGCGTGGAAGGAATACCCTGAGCAAACCAGCTGTAGATAGCCTTGCGCTGCCCCAGGCCCTCGTTGAATGCATCCGGGACCACAGTAGGGCACTTTTCGGTACAGGCCCCGCAACCCGTGCATCGGGACTCGTCTACATACCTGGCCTTTTTACGGATCTGGACCTGAAACTCTCCGGCCCGGCCCTGAACCTTTTCCACCTCGCTGTAGGCCAAAAGGGAGATTTTGGGATGTCGACCGACATCCAGCATCTTGGGCGAGAGGATTCAGATTGCGCAGTCATTGGTGGGAAAAGTCTTGTCCAGCTGGGCCATTTTACCTCCGATGCTGGGCAGGCTTTCCACCAGATGAACCTGAAAACCCATCTCCGCCAGATCCAGGGAGGACTGGATTCCGGCAATTCCGCCTCCGATCACGAGGACATCTCTACTCACGGCATACGCTCCTTAGAGGAAGTTGCTGCCCATCAGGCTGCGACCTTGAGGTTGGCCGGACCCAGGGTCCGGACTTGCTCGGTAAAATCTCTGGCCACTTCCACAAACCGGCCGGCTTCAGCCGAAGAAATCCACTCCAGGCGGATACGACGGGTATCAATACCCAGAGTGGCAGCCAGCTCAGTGGTGGTCTGAAACATCTTTTCCGCCTTCACATTACCATCCAGGTAATGGCAATCCCCAATATGTCAGCCGGCGACAAGGACGCCGTCGGCCCCTTTGGCCAGGGCCTTGAGAATGAAGTTGGGATTTATCCGTCCAGAGCACATGACCCGGATAATCCGCATTTGCGGCGGATACTGCATGCGGCTCACTCCGGCCAGGTCCGCAGCCGAGTAAGCACACCAGTTGCAGGCAAAGGTGATTATATGCGGACTGAAGTCTTCGGCCATATTCTGTCTTCCCTTATGGTATGTTGTACGGGTTCACGAGCACCACAGCGAAAGATAGTCATCCCAAGGCCTTGTTTCCCGGGCCGCCAGACGCCACCCTGGCCACTCGGGGATCGCCAGGCGCCTGCCTGGCTCTTTCAAGATTTGGTCATGCCCGAACTGTCACTGTAGTGCTCATAATTCACAATTTCAAAATAATTCATGCTACATTGTAAAGGACATTTCATGCCGTCTCCAGCATGAAATTCAGGCCAGTGCGCTTTCCACCATGGCCATGATCTTGTCGTCTTCATAGTTGCAGATTGAGGCAGCACCTGTAGGACAAGCCACGGCACATGATCCGCATCCTTTGCACAGGGCGGAGGTGACTGCAGCCACCTGGGATCCATTGGCCCGATCCACCAGTTCGATGGCGGCAAAGGGGCAGGCCTGAACGCATTCACCGCATCCCCGGCATAGGAACTCGTCCACAGTAGAGACGATCCCCTCTACCGTGAGTTGGGTTTTGGACAGCACAGCGGCCGCCTTGGCTGCAGCCGCTTTGGCCTGGGCGATGCTCTCTTCCACAGGCTTGGGGTAATGGGCCAGGCCGGCCATAAAGATGCCTTCAGTGGCAAACTCCACCGGTCGCAATTTGGGATGGGCCTCCATAAAAAAGGCGTCTTCATTGGTGGACAGCTTGAACATCTGGGCCAGGGCTTCATTATCCGCCGGGACAATAGCCGTAGCCAGGACCAGAAGGTCGGCGGAGATGGCTATGTCCCGGCCCAGGATAGGATCATGCACTCCAACCTCCAGCCCGTCCGCCTGGGCGGAAACTGTTGGTTTGTGCTCCAGGTCGTAACGGATGAACAGAATCCCTTTCCTGCGGGCCTGCTGATAGAGTTCTTCCCGTTGTCCATAGGTCCGGATATCCCGGTAGAGAATGAAGACGTTCATCTCCGGGTTCTGCTCCTTCAGAGCCAGGGCGGATTTGATGCTGTGGGTGCAGCAGACCTTGGAGCAGTAGGGCCGGCTGGGCTCTCTGGAGCCCACGCACTGGATAAAGACAGCGTTTTCAGCCTTGCTCACTCGGGGATCCTGCTTGCGCAAGGCCTCATCCAGGTCCTGGTGGGTCAGCACTCGGTCATGCTCTGCATAGAGGTATTCTGCCGGCTTGTGTTCCAACGCCCCGACAGCCATGATGACCGCACCATGCTCCAGGGTCGATTCCCGACCATCCCTCTGGGTGATGGTGGTTTCAAAGTTGCCCACAAAACCTTTGGAGTCGGTTATGCGAGCTTGAGTGTGAACGGTTATCAGGGGATGATTGGTTACCTGGTCCACTAAATGATCAAGTCCGGCCCGGATGTCCTCTCCCTGCCAGGTTTTGTTCAACTGCCGGGCGTTGCCCCCCAGATGATCACTTTGCTCAACAAGGGTGGCCTGGAAGCCCTGTTCAGCCAAAGACCAGGCCGCAGTCAGCCCGGAAAGACCGCCGCCGATAACCAGGGCATTACTGTTCACGGAAATCCTGGGTTCTTGCAGGGCCTGCACCCGGCTGGCCCGTGCTACGGCCATGCTGACCAGATCTTTTGCTTTCAAGGTGGCCTGTCCCGGCTCCTGGGAGTGGACCCAGGTGCATTGATTGCGGATATTGGCCATTTCGAAGAGATACTTGTTCAAGCCGGCATCGCGGATGGTCTCCTGGAACAGCGGTTCATGGGTGCGTGGAGTACAAGCCGCTACAACCACCCGGTTCAGGTTGTACTCCTTGATGGTCTGAATCATCTTGTCCTGGGTATCCTGGGAGCAGGTGAACTGATTTTCCTCCACATAGGCCACCCCGGGCAGAGTACGAGCGAATTCGGCTATGGCCGGAACATCGGCAATGCCCCCTATATTGCTTCCACAGTTGCAGACAAAGACCCCGATGCGTGGTTTTTGGTTTGCAATAGAGGCTTCCGGAGGGAAGGTCTTTTCCTGGACCATCTCTCCCCTGGCCCGGGCCAGGTCCATGCCTGCGTTGCAGGCTGCGGCAGAGGCTTCCATCACCGACTGCGGTATGTCCTTGCATTCCTGCAGGACCCCGGCCACATAAACCCCGGGCCTGGACGTCGAGACCGGGGCGAGGTTTGTGGTGGCCACAAAGCTGGAGCGGTCCAGCTCAAGGCCCAGCTGTCTGGCGGTGTGCACTGCGCTGGAATCTGGCTCCATGCCCACGGAGAGAACGACCAGGTCGAATTCTTCCGTGATCAGCTCCCCGTTTTCAGTGGCATAGGACAAGGAGAGGGTGCCGCTGGAATCCTTTTGGGTAACCGTATGCACCCGGGAACGGATGAACCGGACCCCGTCTTCCTGGGCCTTTACATAATAACGTTCGAACTCCTTGCCTGTTGTGCGCATGTCCATGAAGAAAATTGCCGGCTGGCAGTCCGGTCCAACGTGCTCCCGGGCCATGCTCGCTTCTTTGATGGCGTACATGCAGCAGACCGAAGAGCAATAACTGTTGTCGCAGCGGTTGATGTCCCGGGATCCGACGCATTGCAGCCAGGCGATTCTTTTGGCCGGCTGATCGTCTGAAAGCCTCTTGACATGTCCCCCGGTAGGGCCGCCGGCGGACAGGATACGTTCAAATTCAAGCGAGGTGACCACGTTCTTGAGCTCAGAATACTGATAGGTATCCAGTCCCTTGGGGTCATAGGCCGTGAGCCCTCCGCTCATAATGACCGCCCCCACGTTCAGGGTCAGGTCCTGAGGCTGTTCGTCAAAGACAATGGCCCCGGTCGGACAGTACTTTTCACAGGCCTTGCACTTGCCTTTTTTGAAATAGATGCAGCGGTCGGCATCGATGGAGTACTTCAAGGGGACTGCTTGCGGGTAGGGGATATAGATTGCTTTGCGCTGGGCTAGGCCTTCCTGGTACTCGTCCCCGGTCTTGGCTGGGCACTTTTCCGCGCACAGGCCGCAGGCTATGCATTTGTCCGGATCCACATAGCGGGGGGACTTGGTCACCGAAAGAGCGAAGTCGCCGTGTTGGCCACTGAGGGCAGTGACTTCGGAGCGGGTCAGGATCTCAATATTAATGTGCCGGCCGACCTCGACCAGTTTGGGGGCCAGAATTCACATTGCACAGTCATTGGTGGGGAAGGTCTTGTCCAGTTGAGCCATGACCCCGCCGATGGCCGGGGACTTCTCAATGAGGTAGACGAAGTATCCGGATTCGGCCAGATCCAGCGCGGACTGGATCCCGCTGATCCCGCTGCCGATCACAGCGACCGAGCCCTGGACCTTGGATGTGGTTTGTGCACTCATGAAAGCTCCTCCAGGGAGATATGCTTGATCATTTCAGACATTGGTTCAGGTATGCATAAATATCCATAATGTCCAGATCCACGCCGGCTGTCTCCTTGGCGCACGTAAAGTGGATCTGACATTTGGGGCAGGAGGTGATCAGGGTGCCGGCCCCGGTTTGGGCTGCTTCCTGCAGGCGGTCCCACTGCATGGCCCGGGAGCAGGACGAGCATTCCATCCAGGCCGAGGTCCCACAGCAGGTGGCGTTCTCCCGGTTGCGGTCCATCTCCCGAAAATCCAGGTCCTGGATGTGACCAAGAACCTGTCTTGGCTGTTCGTAAATTCCCAGCCACCGGCCCAGGCGGCAGGGATCGTGGTAGGTAACCGGTCCGTGTCCTTGGGCCTGAAAGTAGAGTCCTGCCTGGGGAAGCTCCCGGGCCAGAAACTCGGTCACATGGAGGACTTCAAAAGGCAAGGGGCCGAACTCCTGAGCGTAGTGCCTCTTAAAGGTCAGGTATCCTTCCGGACAGCCGAACAGCACGGTTTTTGCTCCGGATCCGGTGATGAGGTCCATGTTGATTTTGGCCAGCTTATGAAATATTTCTTCATTGCCGCTCCAAAGTGGATCATGTCCGCAACAGCGTTCCTGGTCGCTGACCACTGGCTCGATGCCCATGTTGTTGAGCAGAGTCAGTATGCTCCGGGCGGAGTCCAAAGGGGACAGATGCAGATAGGAAAAAGCAGACTCAAAATAGGGGAGGCAGCCGACAAAATAGAATACATCCCCGCTGTCCTTGATCCTGCCCGCATCCCGGGTCCAGTCGGTGCGTCTTTGCTGGAGGTCTGCGGTTTGCAGGGCGGTGATGGTTTGCAGTACTCCGTGGTGGCTCTCCTGGGGATGGAAGTCCTGCCGTCTGGCTTGATTGCGGTAGGTCCGGATGAACTCCGGGAAGTCGATGGCCACTGGACAACGGGTGCTGCATCTGGCGCAACTCAGGCAGGCCCAAAGCTCTCGGCAGCCCAGGAAGCTTTCGTCTTCATCAATAAGGGTCCGCTTGATGATTTGCCGGGGGGAGAAGTCCTCCCATTCATAACTCACCGGACAGCTTCCCGTACACACTCCGCATTCCATACAATAGTTGATCTGTCTTTGTGTCAGCTGCATAGTCTGCTTTCCAGCCCGTCAAAGTTATCCATGGTCTCGGCCTTCAGTCTCATCCCTCTTCAAAATTATTAGGACCCTATTTCAAAAGAAAACCTATTGTCAATACAACTGGAGGTGGTTTTCAGGGATATGAGGTTCTTATGGGTGAATTTTTTAAAAGGATTCGGTTTTTGCCTTGCCTCCGGCACGTCTGAAGCATTTTTTGCCCCAAAGCGGGCAAAAGAAGGAAACCGACTCAAATTGTGGACAATTAACACTACAGCGAAAGATAGGAGCCACATGCCTTTTCCGTCATTGCCCGGCCCCGATTTCAGAACACATCGCAA
>JBNJII010000002.1:0-122032 GCA_051749205.1 Thermodesulfobacteriota bacterium
AGGGGGGTGCACTCTCTTTGAACCACCCCGACTGGTCCTGGGGGGTGTTCTTCTTCTTTTGAGTTCATGCCTCCCCTTTATGTCCCCCCTTGAGGGGGGTGCACTCTCTTTGAACCACCCCGACTGATCCTGGGGGGTGTTCTTCTTCTTTTGAGTTCATGCCTCCCCGTTATGTCCCCCCTTGAGGGGGGTGCACTCTCTTTGAACCACCCCGACTGATCCTGGGGGGTGTTCTTCTTCTTTTGAGTTCATGCCTCCCCTTTATGTCCCCCCTTGAGGGGGGTGCACTCTCTTTGAACCACCCCGACTGGTCCTGGGGGGTGTTCTTCTTCTTTTGAGTTCATGCCTCCCCTTTATGTCCCCCCTTGAGGGGGGCGCACTCTCTTTGAACCACCCCGACTGGTCCTGGGGGGTGTTCTTCAGCTTCTCTGATCAGCGCCGCCCCAGATTCAAAAGCTCATCCGCCTGCCGGTAATGAACCCCGATATCCCGGCGCAGGTCCAGGCGGTTTCCCTGTTCATCCTCGCGGGGCACTACCCGCACCCTCCCGGAATCAAAGGCATTGTACACCCGGGTACGCAGCCGGTCAGCGACCTCTCCCCTGCTTTGCCCGGGCTTTACTGTCCCGTTGATATTCAGGTAGGCCACCCTGGTCCCATCCGAATACAGGCCGCGTTCTGAACTATAGCCCATGCCTGAAGGGATACATTGGATGTTTTTCTTTTCCAGACCGGGAATGTCCAACTCCACCGGCTCGAACTTGGTCACACTCCAGGGATACCCCTTCTGACCATCCGGCCCGCCCGGTCCGGCAACGAGCCCCACGCACAGGGCAAGTTGGTTCTCCCTGACCTCAGGCTGCACTTTGTCCAGGGTCCCGGAGAACATGGCCTGGACCAAAGGGCCCAGATTGCGCACCCTGCGCACCACGGCCTGAAATTCCGGCTCACCGGGGCGGATATTGATCTCGCAGACCCGGATGTGGGTGGGACTGAGAACTTTGTCTTTACTGAGGGCAAAGGAAACGAAACACCCGGGATACAGAACACAGGGCCTTAAGATACCCTGCCTATCCAGGGCCGCAATCAAGGGCCGGGCGATGCTTTCCTCCACCAGGCGCATAAGCTCCGGACTTTCAAAAGGATGGGGCGAGATGGCCCCCATACCGCCGGTAATGGGATTGTCCGGTCCCGGGGGACCGGCAAAGCGTTCCGGATAGTCCATGGAGGTGGGCAAGACACAGTGGTTTCCTTGGCTGTCCACTAAAATGGTAAAGCTTATCTCCACCCCGGACATACGAGATTCTATCAACAGCGGCCACGGTTGATTGCGAAACGTCTTTTTGTAATCCTTCTTGTAGTCCTGCAAAAGACCGGCATAGACCTCTTGGATCTCCCAGGTGTTGGTGATGACCCGAGCCCCTTTCCCCCCGGCGCTGTAGGGATACTTCAGAACCGCTCCCCCATGCTCGTGGATGTACTTCAGGCAGGTACCGACCACGGAGCGCGCATCCTTGGCGTCCACCTCCGACCAGGCATCTGCCACCGCAATCCCGGCATCCCGGCAGAATTTTTTGCAGCCGATCTTGTCCGCCTCCAGAAAGGCCCCTTCTTGAGTCAAACCGGCAATCCGGTCTCCAAACCCGGCCTGTTCCAGCTCGTCCACCAATCCTTCAAAGAGCAGGGCTTCGGGCAGGGGCACTAGATAGTCGAGCTCTTGGCTGTGCATAGCCTGTATGCAGGCTTGAGCGTAGGCCTGTACAGTGTTGTCCTTTGTGGGGATGAAGTCCACCGGCCATTTGAGCATGTCCGTCTCTGCCAGCCTGGGCATGGAGGATGTCCCCCGAACCACAACCCCCCGACATGGGGCGCTCTGGGTTTCGCTCTTGGCAGTGGACACCACCAGGGCGGAAAGAAGGGTTCGGGCATCTGTGCCGGCAAATCCGATTCGTGTCTGTTGCATGGAGTACTCCTAGGGATGAGGTCTTGCTGACCGAGCTTGTAGACAAAGCTCGCCCTGCCGGTCAAGGGCAGAGGATCTGGGCCAGCAGGATTTTGGCTTTGAAAGCCAGCAGCTCTTCGCCCCGGATCATCCTAGAGTATTTTAAATATTTTTAGCGTATTTTTTCGTTTTTTTTTGATTTATAAAGAATTTCTCATTTAAATCTATACATATGTTCATTTTAGATATTTTCAGGCAAATTTCCGTATTGATTTTCATCGCCTGATCAATATCATGCCTTCGTGTTAGCACTCACCGACATGGAGTGCTAACATCGAGCACAAACAACAAAAATAAGAAATTTAACAAAAACATGTGGAGGAAGATGGTATGAAGCTCAAACCGTTGCATGATCGAGTACTGGTCAAGCGCTTGGAAGAAGAGGAAAAGACAAAGGGCGGCATCATTATCCCGGACACCGCCAAAGAAAAGCCCATCCGGGGTGAGATCGTAGCTGTGGGCCCGGGCAAAATGGGAGACGACGGCAAACGCATTGAGATGTCGGTCAAAGTTGGCGACAAGGTCATGTTCAACAAATACGCCGGGACTGAGATCAAGGTCGAAGGCGAAGAGCACTTGGTCATGCGCGAAGACGACATAGTGGCCATTATCGAATAGCATCTGCAACCAACACAATGCATCATTTGAATATATGCCTGTAAGGAGGGTCATATGCCTGCAAAAGATATTCATTACAGCAATCAAGCTCGCAACGAGCTCAAACGGGGCGTGGAAAAGCTCGCTGACGCGGTCAAAGTCACTTTGGGCCCCAAGGGCCGCAACGTGGTTATTGAGAAGTCCTTCGGCTCTCCGACCATCACCAAAGACGGCGTGACCGTGGCCAAGGAGATCGAGCTCGAGGACAAATTCGAGAACATGGGCGCCCAAATGGTCAAGGAAGTGGCCAGCAAGACCAGCGATATCGCCGGTGACGGGACCACGACAGCCACCATCCTGGCCCAGACCATTTTCGCCGAAGGCCTCAAGCTGGTCGCGGCCGAGAGAAATCCGATGTCCATCAAACGGGGCATTGACAAGGCCGTGGAAGCGGTGACCAAAGAGCTCAACAGCATCGCCCACTCCACTCGGGAAGAAAAGGAAATCGCCCAGGTAGGCACTATCTCGGCCAACAGCGATGCCACCATCGGCAACCTGATCGCCGACGCCATGAGCAAGGTGGGCAAAGAAGGCGTGATTACCGTTGAAGAGGCCAAGGGCCTGGAGAACACCCTGGACATCGTGGAAGGGATGCAGTTCGACCGCGGCTACCTGTCCCCCTATTTCGTGACCAATTCGGAAAAGATGACCGTGGAGCTCGAGGATGCCATGATCCTCATCCACGAGAAGAAGATCTCCAATATGAAAGACCTCCTGCCGGTTCTGGAGCAGGTAGCCAAATCCAGCAAGCCCTTGCTGATCATTGCTGAAGACATTGAAGGCGAAGCCCTGGCCACCTTGGTGGTCAACAAGCTGCGCGGCACCCTGCAGGTCAGCGCGGTCAAGGCCCCCGGCTTTGGGGAGCGGCGCAAGGCCATGCTCCAGGATATCGCTGTGTTGACCGGCGGTCAGATGATCTCCGAGGACGTGGGCGTGAAGCTGGAAAACGTGACCGTGAACGAATTGGGCCAGGCCAAACGCATTGTGGTGGACAAGGAAAACACCACTATCGTGGACGGCGCCGGCAAGTCCGAGGACATCAAGGCCCGGGTCAAGCAGATCCGCAATGAGATCGAGGAAACAACCTCCGACTACGACCGGGAAAAGCTGCAGGAGCGGCTGGCCAAGATCGTCGGCGGCGTGGCGGTCATCAATGTAGGGGCAGCCACGGAGACCGAGATGAAGGAGAAGAAGGCCCGGGTAGAGGACGCCCTCAATGCCACCCGAGCGGCCGTGGAAGAAGGTATCGTCCCCGGCGGCGGTGTGGCTCTGGTCCGTTGCCTGAAAGGCCTGGACAATGTCAAGCCTGCCGACGAGGACGAGCGGGCCGGCGTGGAAACCATCCGCAAGGCCCTGACCGAACCCCTGCGCCAGATCTGCGTCAACGCCGGTTTTGAAGGCTCCATCATTGTGGAGAAGGTCAAGGCGGAGAAAGATGGCTACGGCTTCAATGCCGCCACCGGAGAGTACGAAGATCTCATCAAGGCCGGGGTCATCGATCCCAAGAAGGTGACCCGGATCGCTCTGCAAAACGCCTCCTCTATTGCTTCTCTGTTGCTGACCACCGAGGCGGCCATCGCTGAGAAGCCGGAAGACAAGGACAAAGGCGGGGGCGGCGCTCCCGGCATGGGCGGCATGGGAGGCATGGGCGGAATGTACTAAACCGTCCGCTTTTTTGATCGCTGTGATTTCTCTAAGCCGGGGCAGACATGCCCCGGCTTTTTTTGTGGGCTTGAAATTTCGGCCTGAATGTGGTCTAAAAAAATATCATTCAATGGAAGTTGTGATATTTTATAACTTTATATTTGTTATTTGACCTCTCGGTCTTTACTCCCGGGCATGTACGTGCACAAAGGCTGGCCACCGGCTGCACTGGCAAACAACCGGATTCGACGTCAATCTCAACCAGGAGGAATACGGCTCCAGGCAAGACATTCTCCATTGTTTTGCGTGCAGTCCGCAGTGGAATGAGCATACCGTCAACTAAGGAGGTCCGCAATGTTTAAGAGATGTGGTATCTGTGTTATGGCCCTTGTACTCAGTGTGGCCTTTACCCTGGACGTCACCCCGGCTCAGGCCGCAAAACGCCAGTTTGTATCCATTGCCGCCGGCTGGGTCACTGGGGCCTACTTCCCCATGGCCGGAGCCATTTCCCGGGTTGCCTACCAGCAGCTCCAGGATGAAAACATCAAAGTAACCGCTGAGTCCTCCGGGGCCTCTGTGGCCAATGCCAACCTCATCGCCTCCAAGAGCACTGACTTTGCCATCCTCCAAAACGACATCGCCTCCTATGCCTATAACGGCAAAGAAGGGATGTTCGACAAGCCGGTGAAGAACCTCCTGGGCTGCGCCAGCCTGTATCCGGAACACATCCAGGTCATTGTCCGCAAGGACGCGAACATTGACTCCGTGGCCGACCTCGAGGGCAAGCGGGTTGCTGTTGGTCCCATCGGATCCGGGACCACGGAGAACGCCAAGCAGATCCTGGAAGCCTGGGACCTGAGCCTGGATGACCTCCAGGCCGAACAGATCAGCTCCCAACAGGCCGGTGACTACATCAAAGACGGCCGCCTGGACGCCGCCTTTTTTACCGTGGCCGTGGGCGCGGCTGTGATCACAGATACCGCCACCGTCGTAGATGTGGAAGTCCTGCCCATCAAAGGCCCCAATGTAGATAAACTCATTGACCAGTATCCGTTTTATGCCAAACAAATGGTTCCTGCAGACAGCTATCCCGGGGTGGAAGAAGATACCCAGACAGTCGCGGTCATGGCCATGCTCTCGGCCAGAGAGGATCTGGACAAGAAGCTTGTCTACAAGATCATGAAGGCCATGTATTCCGAAGAGGGCCTGAAACAGATTCAACAAGCCCATGCCAAGTTCCGCGACCTCTCCGCTGACCAGGCCATGGAAGGCATGAGCGTGCCTCTGCATCCTGGAGCTGAGAAGTTCCTCAAGGAAGCCGGAGTGATCGACTAACCCAAAAGTTTGGTCCGCAATGCCCTTGGTCCCGGAATCATTCTACGTTCCGGGACCATATATTTGTTCGACTTCTATAAAGATTTTCCGGAGCAAAGCTGACAAGGAGACCGCATGCCTGAACCCAGCACTCCCCAGACCTCTTCATCCACCTCCAGCCTTCCCCAGGAAGGCAGTGGGCAGCAACGCCAACTTACCGGCCGGATAGCAATGATCGTTATATCCTGTCTGGCTGTGGCTATGTCCATTTTCCAGATGTATACCGGTTTCTACGGGGAAATGCCCGGTGCCAAGCAGCTCTCCATCCATCTGAGCTTCGCCCTCCTCCTCTGCTACCTGAGTTACCCCCTGCGCCAGAAATGGTCTGGGGGCAAGATTCCCTGGTACGATCTCATCCTGGCTGTTCTGGCCGGAGGAACAGCCTTGTACATGTTTGTAAACTATGAACATGTGGCCTACTCCGTAGGCCGGGCTGCCTGGTACGACCTGCTCATCGGCGGCTCGCTCATAGTCCTGGTTCTGGAGGCCACCCGGCGCAGCGTATCCCCCATGCTGCCCGTCATCTGTATCATTTTTTTAGTCTATGCCTATATCGGCCCCTACATCCCCGGTGATCTGGCCCACCGCGGCTTCCGGGTCACCAGGATCATCGATCATATCTACATGACCGGAGAAGGGCTGTGGGGTGTGCCCCTGCGGGTCTCGGCCACCTTTGTCTTTCTGTTCGTCCTCTTTGGGGCTTTCTTGGAGAAGATGGGAGCAGGGGAGTATTTGATAGATCTCTCCTTTGCCAGCATGGGCCGATTCCGGGGCGGTCCGGCTAAGGCGGCCGTGGTCGCCTCCGGGGCCATGGGCTCCATATCCGGATCGTCCATTGCCAACACTGTGACCACCGGGTCCATGACCATCCCCTTGATGAAAAAGGTGGGATTTAAGCCCCATGCCGCCGGAGCGGTGGAGGTGGCCGCCTCCACCAATGGCCAGCTCATGCCCCCGATCATGGGTGCAGCCGCCTTTATCATGGCCGAAATGATCGGGATTTCCTATTTTGAAGTCGTCAAGGCCGCTATCATACCAGCCATTTTGTCCTACACCGCCATTTTCTCCATCGTCCACCTGGAAGCTGTCAAGGAGAACATCCGCGGCCTGACCAAAGAGGAAACTCCGCCGCTCATGAAGACCTTGTTTTCCGGGATCCACTACTTAATCCCCTTGTTCGTCCTCATCTGGCTTTTGCTGGTCTGGTTCTGGACTCCGACGACTTCCGCGGCCTGGGCCATTCTGACCGCCATCGGGGTCATCGTCTTTAATAATCTCTACCGCCACTACGTCTCCTACCCGCGCAAGGACAGGGGCGGGGAGGAGATTGTGCAAGGCTCGGCCTACCAGGCTTATAAGCAAAACCCGGCTCATTTCGCCCTTCGCCGTACTTTATATGAGATCTTTGCCTCCCTGGAGGCCGGGGCCAAAAATATGGCCGGTATCGCCGCTGCCTGTGCCTCGTGCGGTATCATCATCGGCGTGGTCACCCTGACCGGCCTGGGCCTGAAAATGGCCACCCTTATCTCAGCCGCTGCCGGAAACAGCCTGTTCCTGGCCCTGCTCTTTTCCGTATTTGCCTGCATCATCCTGGGCATGGGGCTGCCCACCACGGCCACCTACATCATCATGGCTGCCATGACCGCCCCGGCCATACTGCACATAAGCGACAACCTGGGGGTAGGTCTGCCTATTATTGCCGTGCACCTCTTTGTCTTCTATTACGGAATCGTAGCCGACGACACCCCTCCGGTGGGCCTGTGCGCTTACGCTGCAGCCGGAATTGCCGGATCAGACCCGATAAAAACTGGACTGAAGAGCTTCCGCCTGGACCTGGCCGCCTTCACTCTGCCCTTTATGTTCATCTACAACCCCAAACTGTTGATGATCAACACGAATGCCACTGAGCTGGCCTATATCCTGCCCATGTGCATATTGGGCATGTTTTGCTGGTCGGTATTTATCCAGGGTCATTGGCTGGTTAGAACATATCTATGGGAGAGATTTGTGTATATCATCCTGGCTTTTTTCCTGGTCAATCCCACCGGGGTAACCCTGGCTGGACTGCATCTGCCCCACTACGCTGTCAATTTCGGCTCCTTGACCATTATGGTCCTGCTCTTTATCTGGCATCGCAAGCGAAGGGAGAGCCAAGCCCAGACGGCTCCGGCTTAGGAACGACGACAATCAAGACCTGTAGGCACCTCATGCTTTGGAAAATCTCGAATAAAAAAAGTTTTTCCAAGACCTGATACCGGCACATGTACATTTGTCCGGGAGTCATATATTCAAATTTTGCTCCATGCGACGTAAAGTACACCTTCTTATCACAGCTGGATGCCTGATCGTCTTCCTTGTGGCCCTGGGCACTACCTATGATGTCCTGGTCTTTGAGATCAGCCTCCCAGATCAAGGAGGTGAGGTTGTATACATTGATATTGCCTCCTCTAAAACCAGGCTGTGCATGCGCTACATCCATTCTGTAGAGCGCACCCCGGTTCAGGGCTGGTTCGCTCTGGCCCCTCAAGGTGGATTTCTGGCTCTGCGCACCATGAGCAAAGGAAGCGGAACCGGACTGCCCAATGTAGTGCATAAAGCCAGGGTTGCTATGGACACGGACTGGATGGTCGTCGATGAAGGGCGCACCCATATCCCCCAAATCCCGTTTTACTATCTGCCCTTAAACGACGTGCATATATCACTTGGCAAGCACAAGGTAGATCTGAGCCAAGTGCCCCCCGGAAGCAGGCTTTTGATCAGCAATGAAAAAATGCCCCTTGCCAAGGCCTTGTGGAATATGCTGCCTTTGTGAGCAAGGAAACCTTCTAACCCTGAGATAACTGCCATGCCTTCAATTCCCAGACTCTCGTTTCAGGACACAATCACCCAACTGGGTAACCTTCAACCCCAGCACCACACCCCTTATCTGGCCATGTACTCCACGTGGTTCGGGGGGATCGTCACCGACCCGGCCCTGATGCTCGTGCCGATAGACGACCACCTGGTCCACCGCGGGGACGGTATTTTCGAGGCCTTCAAGTGCGTACAGGGGAATATCTACCTTTTGGATGCCCACTTGGACCGTCTTGAGCGCTCAGCTGAGCTCATAGATCTTTCCTGGCCCATGACTCGCATCAAGCTGCAGGAAGCCGTCCTGGAGACCATTGCGGCCGGCAACTCCCCAGACAGCCTTATCCGCCTGTATATCTCCCGCGGACCTGGAGACTTCTCTCCCAACCCATACGCCAGTATCGGATCCCAGCTGTACATAGTGGCCACCACCCTCTCCCAACCCGATCGCAAGGTACGTGAGCAGGGCTGCACCCTGGCCTTGAGCAAGATCCCACTCAAACCCGGAATCTTTTCCACGGTCAAAAGCTGCAATTATCTGCCCAATGCCTTGATGAAGAAAGAAGCCGTGGACTGGGGAGTGGACTATACAGTGGGTGTGGATGAGAATGGCTTTTTGGCCGAGGGGCCAACAGAGAATCTGGGGATTGTCACGAGGGATCTGGAGTTCATAGTTCCCCGTTTTGAACGTATCCTGCGCGGCACCACCCTGGTTCGGGCCATGGATTTAGCCTGTAGGCTATTGGATGCCGGGGAGCTCACCGCAATAAAGGAAATGGATCTCCAGCCCCGGGATATCTACCAAGCCCGTGAAGTGATCATGTTCGGAACCACCTTCGATGTATTGCCGGTTATCTCCTGTCAGGGGCAAACAATAGCCAACGGCCAACCCGGCCCCATCAGCGGCCGGCTCCTGGAACTCCTGCACCGGGACCAGCGTCAAGGCTCGGACGTCCTGACTCCGGTCTTTTGAAGACAGAGGTCAGAGGTCAGCGCCGCCTTTGGCGGCCTGTTATTGGTTATCAGTTATCTGTTCTTTGCAAGAAGCCGCCAGTATGATCACGAATGAAACGCACGGATGTCCCCCTCCGTCATTGCCCGGCCCGGATCTTTCGAATACACCGGGATCAGACTCACCGGGCAATCTAGGGGAAAGCTTTTCTGTCAAAAGGGCAGGGCTTGGGGTCAAGCCCGCCCTTCTGGAAGAGCCCGGCTCGCAAGGAGGACACCCTTGCCCCCAAGGGCAGGCCCTCTTCGGAGTAAATTCTCGTTCATACGAGACAGAAAAAACATCGCTCAGCACGTTACGAAGGAACTGTGATTACTTATCATACCTCCAAGCATTTTCCCAATTTCGGCGCAAAGAGTGGTGAGCTTTTTATGCTGCTCAAAACTTATCTAGTTACAATCTTTTGCAAAATCAAGCAAGGAGTCAGTTTCGCTGTTTTCCCCATCACTGTCAGTGAGTTTGCTCATAAAATGAGCCTCATATCTTCGATTGGCCCAGGCCTCTCTGAGATTTAAGCATACCGAAGGGGAGGAACGCCGGATTTGATCGGTCAATGCATATTTTTCTTCTGCCGGAAATGATTTGCTGAGTTCGAAAATCTTCATTGCCAGCGCATAAGCTTTCTTATAGACGACCAAATCTTTGGCTGAGTTTATCCGCATCAGTCATGCCCTTTTCTTTTCCTCTTTCTGCCCTCTGATGTCTGACCTCCGATGTCTGATTCTGTCCTCAATCATGTGCAGGGTCTGCTGCTTATTCAGGGCCCAAGTTGGGGCCACCAGTTCTTCCCGGTGTGGATCTCCAGTCAGCCGCTGAATGATCACCTCCCGGGGCAGGGCACAGACAAACTGGGCCGCCAAATCCGCGTACTCAGCCTGTTCCAGGCATCGATACCGGCCTTGGGCGTACAAGCGATGCAAAGCAGTGCCCCAAACCACATACAAGAGATGGATCTTCACCGCCTGGATGTCCAGCTTGGCCAGGTACCGGGCCGTATCCAGCATCTCCTGCTCCCCTTCCCCGGGAAGGCCCAAAATGACATGCACACACACAGGCAGGCCCCGCTGCCTGGTTCTGCGCACTGCATCGGCAAAAGCCGCCGCATCGTGCCCTCGGTTTATAGCGGCCAATGTTGTGTCCTGGGCTGACTGCAGTCCATACTCCAGCCAGATGTCCTTTTTCTCGGCCAGGTCAGAAATCAGATCCAAAACCGGCTCAGGCACACAATCCGGCCGGGTTCCAATGCTCAGACCCACAACCTCAGGATCGGCCATGGCTTGTCCGTACAAGCCTTTGAGGGTATCCACCGGGGCGTAGGTATTGGTGTAGGACTGGAAGTAGGCCAAAAACTTTTTGGCCTTGTATCGCTTGCGCAGAGGCTCCTTGGCCTTTTCCAGTTGCTGGGAAATAGTTTCTCCCTGTGCGGCCTGCCCAGTCCCCGATCCCCGGGGATTACAGAAGATGCAGCCCTGCCTGCTGATGCTCCCGTCCCGGTTGGGGCAGGTAAGCCCCGCATCCAGGGTAATCTTCTGCACCCGACAGCCGAACCGCTCCCGCAGATAGGAATTGAAATCCCGATACGGCTTGTGCTGCATCTCTCAACTCGTTGTGCCTCATGCGTCTATCTGCGTAACTCCACAGCGGCACTTTCGTTTTTCCCTGTCATTTCCAAAATCCTGTCCATGTCTTCTGATCTCTTCCCCGTCCCCCCTTGAGGGGGTTTGGGGGGTGTTTCTTCTTTATACCTTCTGACTTTTGACCTCTCGTATGAACTAGAATTTACTCCGAAGAGGGCCTGCCCTTGGGGACAAGGGCGTCCTCCTTGCGAGCCGGGCTCTTCCAGTAGGGCGGGCTTGACCCCAAGCCCTGCCCTTTGGATAGAAAAGCTTTCCCCTAGATTGCCCGGTGAGCCTGATCCCGACGTATTCAAAGGGTTCGGGCCGGGCAATGACGGAGGGGGACATCCGTGCGTTTCATTCGTGATCAAACTGGCGGCTTCTTACAAAGAACAAATAACCAATAACAAATAACAGGCTGCCAGAGGCGGCGCTGACTCCTGTCTTCCGACTACCGGCTACTGCCCACTGCCTTCCATCCCTGAGTCTTTCCCTCTTCAGTATTTCGCTTCATTCGCTCAATTCGCTGAAGTCTCTCCGTCCCTCAGTCTCTTACGTCGTCCCTGCCCTCTTCTCTTTTCCCCGTCCCCCCTTGAGGGGGTTTGGGGGGTGTTTCTTCTCTCTGCCCTCGGCCCTCTAGTTGACGCTCAATCCCCTCTATGCGTAAAATTTTGCATGTACCGCTCTGACCAAACCCTGATCACGAATAACCGATAACCGATAACCGATAACACTTATTACCAGAAATGATATACGACGTCATTATTGTCGGGGCGGGCCACGCCGGTTGCGAAGCAGCCCTGTCTGCTGCCCGCATGGGCTGTAGCACCCTCCTTGTATCCATCTCCCTAAACAGCGTTGGTCATATGCCCTGCTCTCCTTCCATCGGGGGCATCGGCAAGGGCCACTTGGTGAAGGAGATCGACGCCCTGGGCGGTGAGATGGCCAAAATCACGGATAAAACCGCCATCCAATACCGCCGGCTGAATACCCGCAAGGGACCGGCCGTCCGCGGTACCCGAACCCAAAACGATAAGGTCCGCTACCAAACCCTCATGAAGCACGCTCTGGAAAAGCAGCCAGGGCTGGAGCTCAAACAAGCCCTGATCACCTCTCTGGTGGTGGAAAACGGATCCGTGCGGGGGGTAGAGGATGACCTGGGGGTCGTCTTTGAAGGCCAATGTGTTGTCCTGGCCTCGGGGACCTTTCTGCACGGACTCATCCACATCGGCACAACCCACATCCCGGCTGGACGGGCCGGCGAGTTTCCCTCCAACCAAC
Organism: Thermodesulfobacteriota bacterium; assembly: GCA_051749205.1. Lineage (GTDB taxonomy): Bacteria > Desulfobacterota > Desulfovibrionia > Desulfovibrionales > Desulfothermaceae > Desulfovermiculus. The sequence goes on from JBNJII010000002.1 coordinate 12,433, forward strand.
TTCCGGACCAGCTCGCCTCCCTGGGGTTCGCATTAGGCCGGATGAAGACCGGAACCCCGGCCCGTCTCCATCGTCGGAGCATTGATGTCTCCCAGTTTGAGCTCCAAACCGGGGATGAAAACTGTCGCCCTTTTTCCCTGTTTACAGACCCCCCCGCCCGATCCCAAATTCCCTGCTATTTCGGCCGAACCCATATCCGAACCCACGAGATCATCAGAAACAACATCCGGTTTTCTCCCTTATACGACGGGACCATCCAGGGCGTCTCCGCCCGCTACTGCCCCTCCTTGGAAGACAAGATAATGAAGTTTCCGGACAAGGAATTTCACCACATCATCCTGGAGCCCGAAGGGCTGGACACGGAAGAGATCTACGCCAGCGGGACAGGCAACTCTTTGCCTTACGAAGTCCAGACCCAGCTCATCCATTCCGTGCCCGGCCTGGAAGAAGCTGAGATTATGCGCCCGGCCTATGCCATTGAGTACGACTACATCCTGCCCACCCAAATGCATCCCACTCTGGAGACCAAGCAGGTCCAGGGTCTGTATCTGGCCGGACAGATAAATGGGACGTCAGGATATGAGGAAGCCGCAGCCCAGGGGCTATGGGCCGGGATCAACGCCGCCCTTTGGGTCCAAGGCCGCCCACCTCTGATCTTGGACCGCACCCAGGCCTATATAGGGGTCATGGTCGACGACCTGGTCACCAGAGGAGTCAACGAGCCCTACCGCATGCTCACTTCCAGGGCCGAATACCGCCTCTTGCTCCGGGAAGACAACGCCGATCTCCGCCTTGTGGAGATCGGGCACCAACTCGGCCTGCATCCCTTACACCAGGTCCAGGAACTGCGCGAGCGCAAACAGGCGGTCCAGGCTGAGCTCAATCGGTTGTGCAGCAAGCAGGTCACACCGACGCACACCGTGAATCAAACCTTATCCTCCTTGGGCTCGCAGCCTCTTTCCTCGGCGGTGAGTGCGGACAAACTGCTCAAAAGGCCGGAGTTGAGCTACGACCAGGTCATGGCTGTATTGGGGGAAGCCGAACCAAAACAGGACCTTAGAATCCGGGAACAAGTGGAAATCCAAGCCAAATACGAAGGCTATCTGCGCCGACAACAGACAGAGGTGGAAAAATTCAACGACCTGGAACAGATTCACATTCCTGAGGGCATGGACTATATGCACCTCACCGGTCTGTCCAATGAGCTGCAGGAACGCTTAAGCGCCATACGGCCCAGATCTCTCGGTCAGGCCTCGCGCTTGCCGGGCATGACTCCGGCTGCCATCTCTGTTTTGCGCATCGCTATCAAACGGGCCCAGCAGAACCGTGATCATCCTTTGTCAGGCACATAACAATTGCTGACACGTGGCCTGAGTGCGCCGAAACCGGACAGCATGCATCAAAGGTTTGGACCGCTCTTGTGGAGCTGACCTTTACCCAGCCTTGTGGAGAGGACGCATACTGTCATCAAAACACGACTTCGACTTTTTCCTCGTCCTGATCCCGCTTGGCTTCAGTCTGTCCGATTTTCCAGGCCGTCTCTTTCAGGCCCTGCAGGCGTAAAAGGACATCCTCGGCGACCTGTTCATCCACAATCAGGACCATTCCCAAACCGCAATTAAAGGTTTGCAGCATTTCCGGCCAACTCAGACCGGAACGCTTTTGCAGCCAGTCAAAGACCGCCGGCCTGGACCAGGAGGAGAAATCTATACGTACCTTCACCCCACGGGGCAGAACCCGGGGGAGGTTGTCGTACAGCCCGCCGCCGGTAATATGGGCCATGCCCTTGACCTCAAAGTCGCGCAGGACATTGAGGATGGACTTGACATAGATCTTGGTCGGCTCCAAAAGCACTTCCCCTACGCTCTGCTCAGTCCCGGGCAGTGGCTCATAAAGATCCACGTTGTGCTCGGCGATGATCTTGCGTACCAAGGAATAGCCGTTGGAATGCAGTCCGGAAGAGGCCAGGCCGATCACCGCTTGCCCCACCCCAACACTGGAGCCGTCCACAATCTTGTCGTCATCCACAATGCCCACACTGAATCCGGACAGATCGTATTCACCTGGGTGATAGAATCCGGGGAGCTCAGCTGTTTCCCCGCCCAGGAGGGCACATCCGGCCAACTGGCATCCCTGAGCTATCCCGGAGATGACCTGTTCCGCTTTGTCTACATCCAGTTGATCAGCGGCAAAGTAGTCCAGAAAAAAGAGCGGCTTGGCTCCGTGAACCACGATATCGTTCACGTTCATCCCCACCAGATCGATACCTATGCTGCCATGGGTGTCCAGGGCAAAGGCCAGCTTCAGCTTGGTCCCCACCCCGTCTGTGGAGGAGACCAAAACCGGACGGCGGGTATCGTTCAAGTCCAGCTTGAACATACCTCCAAACAGCCCGATATTGCTGAGTACCCCCTTGGTGTGCGTTTTGGCCGCCATAGATTTTATGCGTTTGACCAGTGTGTCGGCTGCCTGCAAATCCACACCAGCATCTTTATAGGCTTTGCCCCGATCCTGCATTCCCTTTACTCCTTGTTCGCCCCTTTGTTTGAACCGTCCATGCACTTTGAGCGCACGGTTTCCTCCTTGTGTGTGCACCGTGCATTCTAGCCCTTGAAGCAAACCTTGGCAAGCTTAAGATCGACGGAGCATTGACACTTTCCTGTATCGATGCTTATGGGTATATACAATAATGTTCAGAAAAGATGCCGGGCAGGTTTGCAGATAAACAACGTATTCCCCGTAACTCACCGGCATGCATATATCGACAATGGAATTGGAGGCCGCCATGCACACTGCCAAGCTATGGATATCCCGAAAGGATCACGCAGTGCAATGCCGTTTATGCAGCCATTTTTGTCACCTGGAACCCGGTGAATACGGATTGTGCGGCGTTCGGGTCAATGAACAGGGTCAGCTGTACACCTTGGTCTATGACCGGGTGGCCGCAGCCAATGTAGATCCTATCGAGAAAAAGCCTCTCTTTCATTTTCAGCCCGGGAGCTGGAGCTTCTCCATCGGGACTATGGGCTGCAATTTGGCCTGCTCCTTCTGCCAGAATGACAATCTGTCCCAGGGACCCAAGAAGACACCCAGCATATCCGGCCAATCCATAACCCCGGCCCAGATCGTCCAGTCTGCACGCAAGAACGGCTGTAGCAGCATATCCTACACCTACTCCGAGCCGACAATATTTTTTGAGCTCATGTACGAAACAGCCGCTCTGGCCCGGGAGCACGGCCTGAAGAACGTCCTGGTCAGCAATGGGTACATGTCCAAGGACTGTCTCCAGGAGCTCGCACCCTATGTGGATGCCATCAATGTAGACCTCAAGGCCTTTAGCGATGATTTCTACGCCACCTACTGCCAGGCCAGGCTGCAGCCTGTTCTGAACAACCTGAGGACCATCAAGGAGCTGGGATGGTGGCTGGAGGTGACTACTTTGATTATCCCCGGGCTCAACGATTCCCGTTCTGAGCTTCAAGAGCTTGCTTTTTATGTGGCTCAAGATCTGGGCCCGGATGTGCCCTGGCATATATCCCGTTTTCATCCTGCCTACCTCATGCAGGACAAAGGTCCCACCCCGATATCCACCTTGGAAATGGCCTATGATGTGGGCAAGCGGGCTGGAGTGCATTACGTCTACCTGGGCAATGTCCCCGGGCACAACAGTGAAACCACCCTATGCCCTGCCTGCGGGCAGCCGGTCCTGAGACGCCGGGCCTTTACCCTGGGCCCTGTCAACATGGATGGCAACCGCTGCAGCCACTGTGGGGCGGAGATCTCCGGGGTGTTCTCTTAACGATGGTCACTGGTCATCTTTGCCGGAGGCAAAGCTCGTATGAAACTAGATCATAACCCCTTGAGATTGCTTCGGCGAAGACGCCTGTCGAAGACTCCTCGCAATGACGGGTTGGGTCTCAGCTATGACCATCAGTTGAGCCCGTCATGAGCGTAAGCGCGAGCGTAGCGAAGCAATCTCTCAAAAGAAATCTCCTTGCTTTCAAATCTACTTTTGGCTAGAATCGCTCACATTCGGATGAACGGAGTTGGGTCTTTCCCACTTGCATAAACGTTATTTGCGCTCTTTGGCGCAAAAAATATTTCAGACTTGCCGGAGGCAAGGCTGAACGGGAAGTGGCGCAGACTGGTAGCGCACCTGCCTTGGGAGCAGGGGGCCCCCGGTTCAAATCCGGGCTTCCCGACCATCCTATGAAGGGGTTACGGCGGTGCCGAACCCCTTTTTTTGTCCTTGTAGGAAACTCCATGCCCGCATACCTCACGTTTTGTCACAATCATCTGTTGTCCAAGAAAAAATCTTCCAAGGCCTTCAGGGAAGGCGAAGAAAGTGAAGGAAGACATCATGATTGACGGTTCACAGGGCTGCAGGGCTCAAATGCCTCTGAAGGCTTGTGCGCATCGCATATGACCCCAAAATCACATTCTTTTGTCATCCGATCCAAGATCTGGATTGCCGACCAGGATGAACAAATCGTCTTTGGCCTGGGCCGCTATCGTATACTGGAGTCCGTACACCGCCTGGGCTCCCTGCAGGCTGCGGCTCAGGAGCTGAAAATGAGCTACCGGGCTGTATGGTGCAGAATCAAGGCCACAGAGGAGCGTTTGCAATGCGATCTCCTCGTCCGGAGCAACACTGGTTCCACCCTGACTCCTTTTGCCTTAAAGCTCATCAAACAGTTCCGCCGCTTGCAGGCTGTGATCCAGACTGAATCCGATGCAATGTTCAAGGAACTCATGGAAGACTCGATGAGCCCGGATGCATCAAGTCCTGGCTCTGAATCGAACACATGAGTTTCGTATGTTTTGGCTGCAGTTTCAAAACATCTGATGGGGAAAGAGACCAAGCACTTGACCCCAAGACAAAAGATGTCCCTGGCATAATGCCCTCAAGGACAAAGCCTTTGTATTATAAGCCCCATATCTGTGCCTATGAGTGAATCCCAAGCCCACCCGCACATCGCTGGAAACAAACTGACGATCACCCTCAGTGGGCATTGGATTCTTTCCCATGATCCCCCGGATAGACAGGAAATCCTGTCCATACTGGACCGTGAACCGAACATAACCCACATTTCCTTCGACTGCACGCACCTCCAGTCCTGGGACAGCTCTTTGCTGACCTACATTTTTCACTTGCAGAGCCAGGCCACAGCCAGGGGACAGAGCATGGATCTTGACTCCCTGCCTCGGGGCGCGGCCTCTCTTATGCATCTGACCTCCGCTTCCCCGGCCCCGGTCACTTCCTCGCAGACCTCTTGGACCCGCTTATCACTGCCAGCCCGGCTGGGCAGGACCACGCACAACGTGCTCCAGGGGGGAATAGAGTTCATAGACTTTTTAGGGCTGGCTGTTCTCTCCTTTGCCCGTCTTCTCATGGGCAAATCCGTATTCCGGATACAAGATCTTCTCGGGCAGCTGTTTTTTTGCGGGGCGCAAGCTCTGCCTATCGTCTCCTTAATCAGTCTTCTTGTGGGTCTCATTCTGGCCTTTGTCGGCGCGGTCCAGCTCCAATACTTCGGGGCTCAAATCTATGTGGCCGACCTTGTGGGCATAGCCATGACCCGGGAGATGGGAGCCATGATGACCGGGATTATCATGGCCGGGCGCACCGGAGCCGCCTTTGCCGCTCAGTTGGGCACCATGCAGGTCAATGAAGAGATCGATGCCCTGTCTACCCTGGGCATTTCCCCATTTGATTTTTTGGTCCTTCCCCGGATCTTGGCTTTGGTGGCCATGATGCCCTTGCTCTGCCTGTATGCCGACGCTGTGGGTATACTGGGCGGGGCCATCGTCGGCCTGGGCATGCTGGACCTTTCCCTGCCCTTGTACTGGAGTCAAACTGTGGCCGCCGTCACCTTGCCCTATGTCTGGCTGGGAGTGGTCAAAAGCTGCTTTTTTGGCTTCATTGTGGCCCTCGTCGGCTGCCTGCGCGGACTGCAGGCCGGACGCAGCGCCCAGGCAGTGGGACAAGCCGCCACTTCGGCCGTGGTCACCATTATAGTCGTCATCATTGTTCTGGATGGGCTTTTCGCCGTTGTCTGCAATGTGATAGGCCTTTAGGCTGGTTGTCCACGGCAGTTTTGTTCTCATGCTTAACGCACCGGAATTGTTCAGCTTTAAAAAGCCCGATTCATTCGGAAGCAATACTCAGAAAATGACCTCTCGGGCCATTTGAGGACATTTATCCAAAAGATATGAAAGATCCCCTTGCCGACTCAAAACAATCTGCTCCGGATACACGATCTTCTGCCAATCTCCAGGATACTGAGCACCGGCCATTGGCAGCTTCTCACAGCCTGATCCAGGTCCAGGATCTAACCTTGGCCTACGGCTCAACCCCGATCATGCGTGATCTCACTTTTGAGGTGGCCAAGGGCGAGGTGCTCATCATCATGGGAGGCAGCGGCAGCGGGAAAAGCTCGCTTTTGAAATCCATGATCGGTCTCTTGCCTCCGACCAAAGGGCATGTGCTGTACGGAACAACGGACTTCTGGTCGGCCCCAGACATACAGCGGCAAAAACTGAGGCGGCGTATGGGTGTCTTGTATCAAAACGGGGCCTTGTGGAGCTCCATGACTCTGGTCGAAAATATCGCCCTGCCCTTGGAAGTCTATACCGAGCTCAAACCTGCACACATTCGAGATATCGCCTCGTTAAAACTCAACCTCGTGGGCCTGGCTGGACAGGAAGGGACCTATCCGGCCAATCTCAGCGGCGGAATGCGCAAACGGGCAGCTCTGGCCCGGGCCATGGCCCTGGATCCGGAACTTCTTTTCTTTGATGAACCCTCCAGTGGGCTGGATCCAATCAGCGCTCGCCGCCTGGACGAACTCATCCTGGAGCTCCAATCCAGCTTGGCAACAACAATGGTCGTGGTCACTCACGACCTGGACTCCATTTTCACCATCGGCACTCGGGCCCTCTTCCTCGACGCCGCTGAAAAAACTATGACTGAAATCGGCGATCCCCGTGTATTGCGCGACAACAGTCCCAATCCAGTTGTGCGGGAATTTTTGAACCGCAGTGAAGGCAGAAAAGAAAAGACTGGGGCCAAAACTTAAGCATCGGACAGTCAGACTCTGCTCCCAGTGACTTCCCGTGTCCACTCGGTTGTGATACACTCGGCTCGTAAAGCCAATATGGTTGAAATGTACTTTGTAAAAAACCTTTGTATCCCCAAAATAACTGACTTATCCTATGGCATCACTTCGCACTCAAACCGGTATCGGACTCTTCGTGCTCGGGGCTTTTGTTTTGGCCGTCACAGCTGTATTTTATTTGGGCAGCGGACGGCTGTTTTCGGACTCAACCCGTTTCGTGCTCTTCTTCCAGGATTCAGTCAGCGGACTCAATGTCGGGGCCCCGGTCCTTTTCAGGGGGGTCAAGGTTGGCCAGGTCACAGACATCCAACTTATGGCCGACGCTGAGAACTTGCAAGTGCATATCCCGGTCATTGTCAACATTCGGCCTTTCGGGCTGCGAGGGCAAGAATCCTCACAGAACTTTGAACAGACCATGGCTGGGCTCATCGACCGAGGCCTGCGAGGCCAGCTGGCCATGCAAAGCCTGGTCACCGGGCAGTTCCAGATATGCCTGGATTTTCATCCTCAGACTCAAGCCTCCTTGAATGGATACTCCTCCCATTATCCCGAGATTCCCACCATCCCTTCCAGCTTGCAGGAACTGAGCAATCGCGTCTCCGATCTTCCAGTCCAGGAGATGGCTAATCAACTGCAACGGTCTCTGCAAAGCCTGGATCATCTATTGAGCAACAAGGACTTGGAGCAAAGCCTCGTCCTCCTGCGCCAGACCTTGAACAACACCGCTCAGTTAAGCCTTGAACTTAAACAGGAGCTGCCCCGCACTCTGGCTTCCATCCGCTCCACCTCGGATGCAGCCCAGGTGGCTGTCCAAAAGGCCAGCAAGGACATTTCCGAGGTCGCAACCGACTTAAGCAAGACTGCAGAGCAGGGCCGGGAAGTGCTGCATACTGCCGACCAGCGCCTCGGACCTCTGTTGGCCGGACTGGAACAAACCTTCACCTCTGCCGGGTCCACACTGGAACAAACCCGAACCTCCTTGTCCCAGCTCAGCACTTTGCTCAGCCGCGATTCCGGGCTGAATCAGGAACTGGTCAAGACTCTCAAGGATTTTCAGGATACCGCCAGATCAGTGCAGAGCCTCAGCGATTATCTAGAGCGGCATCCCGAGGCCCTGTTGCGGGGCAAACAAGGATACTGAGGCTGCCGGGTGCTGCAGACCCAGAGATGAACCTACATGAATCAAAGGGGAAACCCCATGAAACTGAAGCTTGCTGTGTGCCTTGTGCTCTTGTCTTACGCCGCTGCCGGATGCGCCACATCGCCACCGACCAGGCTCTACCTCCTAGATCCTTCCTCAGCCCAGACAGATACCCGGAGGCAGGAGATGCCTATTCCGGTCCAGCTCCAGGTGCAGGTCCCGGACTATTTGGACCGGCCTCATATCGTTGTCCGGCAGGGAGAAAACCGCCTTTCCCTTGCCGAGTTGGACCGCTGGGCCGAACCTTTGTCCCGGATGCTGCCCAGGGCTTTGAGCCAGGAGCTGACCAACGGCCCGCTTCCACTTCAGGTCAATTCCTCTTCTTCGGCAGGCACTGAGTACAGCATTCGGGTGCAGATCCTTCGTTTGGACGGCAAGCCGGGGGAGAAGATACATCTACGGGCCATCTGGCAGGTCACCCGTGCGGATAGTGATAGAGGGCCGGGAAAGACCCATATTTTCTCCAGGACTGCACGAGTTTCCGGGCAGGGCATGGAAGACCTGGTCCAGGCCCATGATCTGCTTCTTGGCCAATTGGCCGGGGAAGTGTCCCAGGTTCTCCAAGCAAGACTGGAGAACTGAGAAGGCTCAAAAGATAAGGCGCCCCTTTTTTTCGAGTAAAAAAGGGGCGCCTCTTGGGGCAGATATTAGGCATTCACCGTTTTGCAGGCCTCTTCGGAAGGTTCCAGACAGACCAAGGGCCAGACTTCATCGATATGCTCAACGGTCTTGACCTGGAGATTTTTGCGCAGTTCGGCCGGCACCTCGCTAAAGTCCTTGGCGTTTTGCGCAGGGATGATGACCATCTTCACCCCGGCCGCGGCCGCGGCCAGAATCTTTTCTTTGATCCCCCCCACGGGCAAGACCCGACCGCGCAAGGTGATCTCTCCGGTCATGGCCACATCGTTGCGCAACGGCTGGTTGGTCAGAGCTGAAAGCAGGGCCATGACCAGGGTCACCCCGGCCGAAGGCCCTTCTTTCGGCGTGGCTCCGGAAGGAACGTGGATATGGATGTCCCTCTTTTCGGCAAAATCCGGGTTGACCTTCAAACGATCTGACCTGGCCCGGGCATAACTCAGCGCGGCCTGAGCGCTTTCCTTCATCACCTCTCCCAGTTGTCCGGTCATGATCAGCTTGCCCTTGCCGGGCAGGGTGGAGACTTCCACATGCAAAATCTCACCGCCGGTGGAGGTCCAGGCCAGCCCCAAGGCCACACCGGCCGGCAAATCCTTTTCCCGCTCCTCTTCCAGATACCGAGGCACCCCCAGGTACTTGGACACATTACTGGGAATGATTCGAAAGGACTTAGACGCCCCTTCAGCCACCTGCCTGGCTACTTTGCGGCATATGGACCCGATCTCCCGTTCCAGGTTGCGCAGGCCGGACTCTCGGGTATAATCGCGGATGATCCGGGACAGGGCTTGGTCGCTAAAGGATATCTGCTCCGGCTTGAGTCCATTTTCTTCAATCTGCCGAGGCAGCAGATAGCGCTTGGCGATCTTGATCTTTTCCTGCTCAGTGTAGCCCGGAATGCGGATAACTTCCATCCGGTCCAACAGGGCGTCCGGGATAGTGTCCAGGATGTTGGCTGTACACACGAACATGACTTTGGACAGATCAAAAGGAACATTTAAATAATGATCGGTGAAAGAATTGTTTTGCTCCGGATCCAAGACCTCCAGTAGGGCGGAGGATGGATCGCCCCGGAAATCTGCGCCCACCTTGTCGATTTCGTCGAGCATGAAAACCGGGTTCTTGGTTCCAGCCTCCTTGATGCCCTGAATGATCCGCCCGGGCATGGAGCCAATATAGGTCCGCCGATGGCCTCGAATCTCGGCTTCGTCCCGCATGCCGCCCAGGGACATGCGCACGAACTTGCGGTTGAGGCTGCGGGCTATGGACCGGCCCAAGGAGGTCTTGCCCACACCCGGAGGACCCACAAAGCAGAGAATGGGACCTTTCATCTTGGGATTGAGCTTGCGAACGCTTAAGTACTCCAAAATGCGCTCTTTGACCTTGTCCAGGTCGTAGTGGTCTTCGTGCAGGATCCCCTCCGCCTTTTTGATATCCAGCTGGTCCTTGGAGGCCTTTTTCCAGGGCAGCTCCACCATCCAGTCCAGATAGGTGCGGATAACCGTGGCCTCGGAAGAGTCCGGGTGCATATTCTCCAGCCGCCCCAACTGCTTAAGGACCTCTTTTTTGACATCCTTGGGCATGCCGGCCTTGTCTATCTTCTTGCGCAGCTCGTCGAATTCCTCATCTTCCTCGTCATCTTCGCCCAACTCGGATTTGATGGCTTTGAGCTGCTCCCGGAGGAAGAACTCCTTCTGGGCCTTATCCATGCCCTCTTTGGCCATGTTCTGGATCTTGCTTTGCAGGGTGGCCACTTCCACCTCTTTCATCAGCTGCCGGTTGACCCTTTTCAGCCGCTCCATGGGGTCCACGTCCTCCAGGATGGCCTGGGCTGTTTCCGTGGGCATGCGCAGATTGGAGGCTATAAGGTCGGCCAGCCTCCCCGGTTCCTGTACGCTGTTTAATACAGACATGATCTCGGAAGGATCCATGCCCCGCAGAGAAATGATCTTCTCGCTCTGCTCCCGAGCGGTTCGCATCTGGGCTTCTGCGTCCGGGCCTATCTCCGGCATCTCTTGTTCGGATATGGCCTCTATGTTCACCACCGGGTAGGGATCTTCCTGGACGACTTCCGTCACCTTGGCCCGAGACAGCCCCTGGACTAAGACCTTGAGCCTTCCGTCGGGCATTTTCAGCATGCGCATGATAAGGGCGACCGTACCGGTGTGATACACGTCGTCCAAGCCCGGCTCTTCAACCTTTTCATCCTTTTGGGTGGCGATGAACACATAGCGCTTATCATTGAGAGCCGCTTCAATGGACTTCACAGACTTGTCCCGGCCAACAAACAAAGGCAAGATCATATAATTAAAGACGACAATATCCCGAACAGCCAACAGGGGCATCTGAGTCGGAAAATCCATCTTTTGAGCGGAATCCTCGTCATTTTCCTCTTCAATGACCACCTGGGCCGCAGTTCCCTGTTCCGACTGCATCTGTTGGCTCAGTTCATCGAATGTGGCGGTTTTCTGATCGTCTGTCATACCTTGGCACCTATATATCTCGTTATTTGCAGGTTGAACATACCTCAACTCAAGCATTGAATGCCTTTTGGTCACCAATATTTTATATTCTAAGCTAAAAAAAGCGCCTTATCAAAATATCATAATACAGATAAGGCTGGGGGCAACCCCTTGACCGGAAAATTCGCTGAGGATGGGGACGATAGACACAATGCGACGGGCAGGGGATACGAGGCTGAGGACGATGTTCAGCACCTGTCTTGGGCCAGCACCTTCTTGCCCCTGGACAGGCCGTACCCAGGACAGGCAAGAGTGTACCGGAAAATAGCGATTAGAGTACTCCCCGGTCCTGGAAACTGTAGTATCTGTCTTCAGCCACCACCAAATGGTCCAAAATCCGCAAGCCCACTTCCTGGGCCGCCTTCTGGACCCTGTAGGTCAAATCCTTATCCTGCATTGACGGGGTGGGATCTCCGCCGGGATGGTTATGAACCAGTATAATCCCAGATGCCTGCCACTTCAAAGCCAGAGCCAAGACCTCCCGGGAATACACAGCAGCCTGGTCCACGGTTCCTTGCGATACCTGGACAAAAGATATCAACCGGTTCTTGTTGTCCACCATAGCCGCCCAGAAGCTCTCCACCGGCTCATGACCAAGCCTGGAACAGGCCATATCGGCCACAGCCTCCGGGGTGCACAAGGTTTCCCGGGTTCGCAAAGGGGCCTCCTGCAGTCTGGCCCCAAACTCTTGCCATACGCCCCAGAAAAGCTCCAAGCCCGGACCGAAGCCCTCAATTTCCCGCAGCTCCTCTGCCCTGGCTGTGAACACCCCTTTCAGAGATCCAAAGCGCTGCAAAAGTTCTTTGGCCAAAGGTTTGGTATCCCTGCGAGGCAAGGCATAGCCGAGCAAAAGCTCCAACAACTCGTAATCGGCCAAGCTGGAATGGTCCTGGCGAAAACGTTCCTTGAGCCGCTTTCTGTGTCCGATATAATGGGGCTGATCGGGCATGGATATCTGTTGTCGGTTATCGGTTATGTACCAAATACCTGCATCATGCGACTTACCAGCAGCTCCTGGGCCTGGGCCTGGGAGACATCTCCGGACTTGATCCCAGACTCCGCCTCCAGGATCATGGTCCACAGCTGAGCTATTCGCTTGGCTCCCAGGCTTTGGGCCACCCGGCTCCTCTCCGCCTTGATCCGTCCGGGCATGCGCACCATGTCCTGCTCTCCGGCCTGGAGCTGCCACAAAATACGGGCCTCTCGCAAGAGCAGAGCCAAGAAGGGCATGACCATATCTGCATTGGACCCAAGCTGATTGCGGAGCAATGTGCGCCAGACAGAAACCTCCTTCCCCCTGGTCTGAAGGGCGCGGATAAAGGCGAATATATCCAGCTCCGGTTGAAAGGAGAGAACTTGGAGGTCATCGGAATGCATTGTTTGTCTGTTGGCTACCAGGAGCTCAAGTTTGCGCAGCTCATTGACCAGTGCCCTGGCATCAAGGGGCAAGGCGTGAACCAGCACGGACCGGACCTGCTCCGGGATGGTTACCCCCCGTTGCCCGGCCCAGTGCTCAACCCGTTTGTGCACAGCCGTGCGGTCCAGCCCGGGATAACGCCATATCCATCCCTTCTTCTCAGCCACCTTCCAGTAGGCCTGCTTCTGCAGGATTGTTGAAACCGGGGGTTGACCGCGTTCCCATTCTTTCTCTATGCAGAAAAAGGGCCAAATACCGGGTCTGAATCGACCCAGCACGGAATGCAGCTTTTTCCAGTGTTCGGCCTTGAAGTGCTCGGCTCGACGCAGCACAACAGCCGTTGGTCGGGCCAGGAGGCTGGTCCAGGTCAAGGCCTCCCAGTAGACGTCGGGCAGCTCTTCATCAGCCCAGAATGTGCGTACACGCCAGGTATCTTGGGCAGCTGACAGGAGAGAGTGAATATGCTCGCGGATTAATTGTCCGTCCGGACAGATGCAAAAGGTGAAGCCTGGGCGGGTATTTTCAGACATACTACTCGTGCTCAGGACTTAGTTCTTTGGGGTCTAAAAATCCGCACTGAGCTGATTGGCCAGGGCATCGGCGGCATCTTGGACAATGCGCCTCTCCGCCCTTTGCTTTTGCCGGGTCCCGGTAAAGGATTCCCGGACGTGTACAGGCGAGGAGATCCAAAGCACCTTCCGATCCTTGGCAGACAGTATCCGGCCTTCCAAACTCAAGGCCAGCTCAGACTTCAAGGTTTCCTCAGCTGCACTCTCCACCTTGGCATAATCCCTGTATCTAGTGATAATCAAATGCATCAGGCCCTGGGCCTGACCTCGTCCTACCCAGGAGACACGCCCCCGCCTGGAAAACTCATCCCGCACCTCGGATATCAGCCGGGACTCAAGCCAGGGTTCGGTGCTTGGATTCTCCACCTCTTCAATATAGAGAGTGGTGATTTTCCCGGGCAGGTCCAGAGGAACTGAAGATGACAGCCGATAGCCGCAGGCGGAATAGGTGAGCGTCCACCCCAGCACACACAAGAAGATCAGCACAGATCGCACAAGGCTCCACTTCGCCTTTCGGCTCGGTGCGTTGTTCAGGTCCTCAATGGGCATTCATGCTCCCGGGCTTTTGAGTGAGTTCTCACCCCACGACCACATTGACCAGTTTTTCCGGAACCACGACCACTTTCTGTACTTCTTTGTTGTCAAGGTGCTTTTGCACATTCTCATTACTTAAGGCCACGTTCTTGATCTCTTCCTGTGTTGCCCCGGAGGGAACTTGTATCTTCCCCCGCAGCTTCCCATTGACCTGGACCACAATGAGTATCTCTTCCTTATGCAAGGCCTCTGGATCGTGCTCCGGCCAGGACCTCATGGCCAGGCATTGCCGATAGCCGATCAGCTCCCAGAGCTCTTCGCAGATATGGGGAATCATGGGCGAGAGACAGATCAGAGCTGTGGACCAGGCTGAGGAAAGGACCTGTCGACCACTGTCTGTTTGGGCCAGTTCCTCCTGGGCCGCGCTCAAAGTGTTGATCAGCTCCATGACCGCAGCTATGCAGGTGTTGAATTGAAACTCCTCTTCCAGGTCCCGGCTGACCTTGAGCAATGTTTCATGCTCCTTACGCCGCAGATCCCGGTCCGGTTTGTTGAGCTCTTGTCCAGTAAGGCGGGCACAGGGACCCACAGGAGAAAGGATGGGAGCCAATTGCTCTTGCACACGACACAACCTGTGCAGAAACCGATGCGCGCCTTCCACGCCCTGATCGTTCCAGTCCAGATCCTTTTCCGGAGGGGAAGCAAAAAGAGTAAACAGCCGGGTGGTATCCGCTCCAAACCGGGCCAGCATATCGTTGGGATCGACAATATTGCCTTTGGATTTGCTCATCTTGGCCCCGTCCTTGAGGACCATTCCCTGGGTCAAAAGATGGGCAAAGGGCTCGCCATGCTCCAAGTATCCCAAATCACGCAAGGCCTTGGTGAAAAAACGGGCGTACAGCAAATGTAAAATAGCATGTTCAATGCCTCCTATATATTGATCCACCGGCATCCAATAGGAAAGCTCCCGGGGGTCAAAGGGGGCAGAATCCAGTTTTGCCGATGTATAGCGGGCAAAGTACCAACTGGATTCCACAAAGGTATCCATGGTATCTGTCTCCCTTTGGGCCGCAGCCCCGCACTGCGGACACTTGGTGTGCACGAACTCTTGGCTCTCCGGCAAAGGGGAACGTCCGTCCGGGCGGGTCTGTACATCGGTGGGCAAAACCACTGGCAGATCTTCTTCCCGCACCGGGACTGCACCGCAATGATCGCAGTAGACCACTGGGATAGGCGCTCCCCAGTAGCGCTGCCTGGAGATGTTCCAATCCCGGAGGCGGTAGTTGACCGCTTTGTGGCCCAGTCCCTTGTGGGCCAGCTGCTCGGTGATCTGAACCTTGGCGGTCTCGTGGTCCAATCCGGAAAACTCCTTTGAATGTATGAGCACTCCCGGCCCGGAATAGGCCTCTGTCAGATCTGATGAGCCCTGATCCTGCCCGGGGGGAATGACCACTTCCCGGATTTCCAGCCCGTATTTTCTGGCAAACTCAAAATCCCGCTGGTCGTGGGCCGGAACGGCCATGACCGCACCAGTGCCGTACTCCATAAGCACAAAGTTGGCCACATAGATGGGCATGGCCTCCCGGGTCAGGGGATTTATGCAGTAGGCCCCGGTAAAGACACCTTCTTTTTCTGAATCTTCGGCTGTTCGCTGGCCATGTTCAGTGTCCTGCATACGACGGACGAATGCATTCACTTGTGCGGCTTGGGGCAGTCCCTGAACAAGCTCTTCTACCAAGGGATGTTCCGGGGCCAAACTCATAAACGTAGCCCCGAACAAGGTGTCCGGCCTGGTGGTAAAAACCCGGATGCGCTTCTCGGAGTTGTAGACCGGAAAGTCTATCTCCGCACCCAGACTGCGGCCGATCCAGTTCTCCTGCATGGTCCGGACCCGCTCCGGCCAGCCTTGCCCCAGGGTCTCTAAGTCATCAACAAGCTCGTCTGCATAGGCGGTTATGCGCAAGAACCACTGGGCAAGCTCCTTGTTCTCTACCTGGGATCCACACCGCCAACACTCCCCGTCTTCCACCTGCTCATTGGCCAACACGGTCTGACAGTCCGGACACCAGTTGACCGGGGCTTTTTTCCGGTACACCAGACCCTGGTCCCAGAACTTGAGAAAAAACAACTGCTCCCATCGATAATAGGAGGCATCGCAGGTGGCCAGTTCCCTGTCCCAGTCCAGGGAATAGCCCAGACGTTGGAGTTGGGAGCGCATTTCTGCAATATTGGCGTAGGTCCACTCCGCCGGGTGGGTGCTGTTTTTGATGGCTGCATTCTCCGCCGGCAGGCCAAAGGCGTCCCAGCCCATGGGGTGCAAGACATTGTACCCCCGCATACGCTTAAAACGGGCAATGACGTCGCCAATTGTATACACTCGCACATGGCCCATGTGGATGCGGCCCGATGGATAAGGAAACATCTCCAGGACGTAGTACTTCTTTTTTTCCGGATCGGCCTGGGCGGCAAAGAGTTTGTCCTGCTCCCAACGTTCCTGCCATTTCTGTTCAATACGTTCTGCGTGGTATTGGGGCATAGTCTACATTCGTTGTAAGTTATTTATTGTTGAATGATCTCCCTCTGGAGAAAGTCCGGCACCCACATCCTGGGTATCTAAAAAAAACAAAGCCATTTGCCCAAGTGAAAAATCAACCTTCATCTGTCTCTCCCCCTTCTTCGTCCCCCCTTGAGGGGGGTTGGGGGGTGTTTCTTGCATTGCGACAGATGATTGATGACAAGGCCCTAGGACTCTCCGACCACAGGCGGCTCCTGCTCTTGGTCGTGCACAACAGCATCCAGAATCCCGTTGATAAACCCACCGGAGCGATGGTCGCCGAACTTTTTGGCCAGTTCGATACCCTCGTTGATGGCTACCTTGTCCGGCACATCCCCGCGATGGAGCAATTCATACAAGGATAAGCGCAATACGGCCAGCTCAATCTTGCCGATACGTTCCAGCCGCCAGTTCTTGCAGTGGGAGGCGATGATCTCATCGAGCCGGGGCAGCACATGGAGGACGCCTTTGACCAGCTCCAGGGCAAAACCCTCTCCGGGGGTCAGCTCCCCCCGGTGATCGGCTATGAAGTGGTCAAAGGTGCGCAGCATATGCCTTATGTCCGGCTGTGCATAGAAATGCAGTCCGTACAAGACTTGAAAGGCCTTTTCCCGCCCTTGACGTCTGGGACTTTTGTGTTTCTTAGCCATGGTGGTGCTTCACAGGATCTGGCGCAGAACCTGGGCTGTCTCCAAAGCGGCTAAAGCGGCTTCCGCTCCCTTGTTCCCGGCCTTGCTTCCGGCCCGTTCGATGGCCTGCTCCAGAGAATCAGTGGTTAGAATGCCGTATCCAACGGCTTTTGTGCTCTCCAGAGCAACCTGGGCCAATCCTTTGGACACTTCGGCGGCCACATACTCGAAATGGGGGGTCGCTCCCCGAATGACTGCTCCCAGGCAGATGATAGCATCCAAATCGTCTTTGGTCGCCAGCTTCTTGGCCACCACCGGCATATCAAAGGCCCCGGGCACCCGTACTATGCTCAGATTTTCCCGCTCACCACCGTGGCGGATGATGGTATCCACGGCCCCACTGACCAATCGTTCGACGATAAAATCGTTGAATCGGCTGGCCACCAAGACGAAGCGGAGCCCGGAGGCATGCAAATGACCTTCAATTGTAGATATATGATGCATGGATCCTTCTCACTTATCAGTTTGCTTCCCGAAAGGATGGAAAAAAGCTCCTAGACCTCGTCGAAGGAGGCCAGAAGATGCCCCAGCTTATCCTTCTTGGCCCGCAGGTAATTGACATTGGTCTCGCACAAGGGGCCTTCCAAAGGAACCCGCTCCACGACCTCTAAGCCATAGCCTTCCAGACCGACAATCTTTTTCGGATTGTTAGTCATCAGGCGCATCTGAGACACTCCTAAATCCACCAGGATCTGGGCCCCAATGCCGTAATCCCGCAGATCCGACTTAAAACCCAGGGTGAGATTGGCTTCCACCGTATCCTGCCCCATATCCTGGAGATGGTAGGCCCGTATCTTGTTCCCCAGCCCGATACCCCGGCCTTCCTGGCGCATATACAAGACCACCCCAGCCCCTTCTTCCTCGATGACCTGCATGGCCTTCTGCAGTTGGGAACCGCAGTCGCAGCGCAGACTGCCGAAGACGTCCCCGGTCAAGCATTCGCTGTGCACCCGGACCAAAACCGGGTCGTCTTCTTTGATCTCCCCCTTAACCAGGGCGATATGGGTATAGTCGTCTATATCCGACTCATAGGCAATGGCCCGGAAGTTCCCATAGCAGGTGGGCAGCTCAGCTTCCCCCACAGCCTGTACCAGGGAATCAAACTTGGAACGGTAGCGGATGAGGTCTTCTATGGTGGCGATCTTCAATCCATGCTCCTGAGCAAAGACCTCCAGATCAGGCATGCGGGCCATGTTCCCATCGTCACGCATGATCTCGCAAATAACCGCAGCCGGCTTCAATCCGGCCAGCTTGCTCAAATCCACACTGCCCTCGGTCTGCCCGGCCCGGACCAGAACTCCTCCCTTGCGGGCCCGCAAAGGGAACATGTGGCCGGGGGTAGATATGTCTTCAGGCTGCACTCGGTCCTGGACAGCGGTGAGGATGGTTGTGGCCCGGTCATAGGCAGAGATACCAGTGGTCACTCCCTTGGCCGCCTCTATAGACACTGTAAAGGCAGTGCCGAAACGGGATTCGTTGCGCCTTGGCTGCATGGGCAGCTCCAGCTTGTCCACCCATTCCGGAGCCATAGACAGGCAGATGAGTCCCCGACCGTACTTAGCCATGAAGTTTATGGCCTCTGGGGTGACCTTTTCTGCGGCAATGGTCAAATCGCCCTCGTTCTCCCGGTCTTCATCGTCCACCAGGATCAGCATCCGGCCCTGTTTGATTTCCTCAATGGCCTCTTCAGGAGTGCACTTGCTCATTTTCTTCTCCGCTTTTTTCTGAGGTGATATATTTTTCAGACTGGAGCTGGACACAGGCTCTACTCTCCAAAGCCGTGCCGACGCAAAAAATCCATGCTCAACTCCGATGTCCTGTTCTGTTTTTCTTCCTGCCAGGGCTCGAGCATTTGCCGCACGTACTTGGCAATGAGGTCGACCTCCATGTTCACCTGGGTCCCGGGACGCCATGTGGGCAGAGTCGTCTCCTTGAGGGTGGCCGGGATGATATTGACCTCCAAGAACCCATTGCCGCAGGCATTCACTGTCAGGCTGACCCCGTCCAGGGCGACAGAGCCTTTGGGCACAATAAACGCAGACCATTGGGGATCAAACCCGATACGATAGACCGTGGACTGCCCCGCCGGCTGCACCGACTCCACCTTGGCCAGACAATCGACATGTCCGCTGACCAGATGACCGCCCAGGCGGTCCTGTAAAGACAAGGCCCGTTCCAGATTCACCGCGGCCCCGGTTCGCAGGCTTCCCAGGCTGGAGTGCTCCAGGGTCTCTGTGGAGGCGTACGCACCAAACCAGGGAGGGGAAAACTCCTCCACACTCAGACAGACACCGTTGACCGCAATGCTTTCCCCCAGCTGCACGTCGGTCCAGGCAACTCGGGGGACTATGCGCATCCGGCGCTCGGACCCCGAGTCGGTGAGGGCCTGAACACGACCCAGGCTGTTTATCAAACCGGTAAACATTTGATATCTACCATGTGTGTTTTTGCTTCCCTATCACAAAGCCAAGGGCTCGCTTCCCTGACCTGAGTCCTCTTTTCTTCGGTACACCAGCCACATATCGTCGCCTACCGGCTCATGGCTGACCAAACGCCAATTTACAGCTTCATGCATACCCAGGGCTTTGCCTCCAGACAACACGCTCACCCCTTCATCGTCACCTAACACCTTGGGTCCCAGAACCATATGCAACTCATCAACCACATTGGATTGAATGAGGCTCATGCCCAGTCTCCCCCCGCCCTCACAAAGTAGCTCGGTGCAGCCCAGATCCTGGTAAAGGCGTTGCAAAGCCTCCCTCATATCCAAGCCCCCTTCGAGTATTTCAGGCAGTCCCCACACCGTAACTCCCAGATCGCCCAGTTTCCGGGCCGTGCTGGATGCAAGGCACATTTGGCTGGTCAAAAATATAAGCTCATGGGGGCGCTTTTGGAGCAGGAACACATCGGCATCCGGGGAGGGGAGATGGGTGGTGACCACGGCCGCCATGGGCTGTCCGCCCTGTTCCAGGCGGTTGGTCAAACGCGGGTTGTCGGCCATCATGGTGCGCCCACCGACCATGACCACTTGAGAGCCAGCGCGCAGGGAGTGCACCCGCCTCCTGGCTTGCTCTCCGGTCACCCAGGCTGAATGTCCGGTCCGGGTGGCGATGCGCCCATCCAGAGTGGTCGCCAGCTTGAGTCGGACATACGATCTGTGACTCAGGGTCCAGGCTGTAAAATCGGAAATGAGGTCCAAGCAGGCCGGTTCTTCCTCGCCCACAGTGACCTCAACTCCATGCCGCCGCAGCCGCTCTGCACCACCTCCGGCCACATCGGGATTGGGATCCAGGGTACCTATAATCACCCGGGAAATGCCGGAATCCAATATGGTTTGGGTACAGGGCGGAGTGCGCCCTTGATGGTTGCAGGGTTCCAGGGTCACCCAGAGAGTGAGCTCAGTCAAGTCCCAGCCCTTGTCTCTGGCCTGGGTCAGGGCCTCCACTTCGGCATGGGGCAATCCCGGCCCCTTGTGCCAGCCAACGGCCGCAACCAGTCCCCCCTTGGTCAGCACAGCCCCCACACAGGGATTGGGCGCGGTCTGCCCCTTGGCCTGGAGGGCCAAGCGCACTGCGTGGAGCATGAAAGAGGTCATAGTTCAGCTTTGCCTCCGGCAAATCTGAAATATTTTTTGCCCCAAAGCGGGCAAAAAAGAAAATTTTCCGTATTGATCATACATGAAACATACCAAACGAACTGCGCCCAACTCCAAATTGAGAGAAAGATAATCCCAGCCCTCTTCGTCCTGCCAGGCTGGGATCCTGACAAAAAGATCGGTGATTTCAAAAAAAAACCTCAGCCCAGGCACATTCTCATTTTGGCTCCAAGTCCTTGAGTTCCAAACGCTCAAACCTTACCCCGGCCTCGCTGAGCATGTCCGCGGCCAGATCGTCCGGATAGCCTTGGGCGAAATATATCTTGGTAAATTGACAATTGATGAGCATCTTGGAGCAGATCAGGCACGGCTGAGTGGTGCAGAAAAGCTCGGCACCGCGAAGGGCAATACCGTGCACGGCTGCTTGAATAATAACGTTTTGCTCGGCGTGCAGACCGCGACAGAGCTCATGCCGCTGTCCGGATGGAATATCCATTTCTTCGCGCAGACATCCCTGATCCAGACAGTGCGCCAGTCCGGAAGGAGCACCGTTGTAACCGGTGCACAGGATGCGCTTGTCTTTGACCGCCACAGCCCCCACCTTGCGCCGCAGGCAGGTTGAACGCTCGGCCACCAAAAAGCTAATGCGCATGAAGTATTCAGGCCAGGGCAGTCGTTGACGCACAAGGAGGTCCCTTTCTCTGTTTTCCCTCCAGTCTTTGCCCGAGGGATCACCCATCAAAGCGCTGAAACAAGATACAGGCGTTGGTTCCGCCGAAACCGAAGGAATTGCACAAGACCGTGCCCACCTCCTCCTTTCTGGATCCCTCGGCCACGTAGTCCAGGTCACACTCCGGATCCGGATGTTTGAGGTTGACTGTCCCGGGAATCGTCTTCCGGTCAAGGGTCATAAGACTGAATACGCTCTCAATACCCCCGGCAGCGCCCAGGGAGTGGCCGATCATGGATTTATTGGCGGTCACACTAAGTTTATAGGCATGGCCGCCGAAGACATCCTTGATGGCCCGGGTCTCGCAAAGGTCGTTCCACGGCGTGGAAGTGCCGTGGGCATTTATGTGCTCCACCTGCTCTACATCCAGCTCCGACTCGGTAATGGCCGCATTCATAGCCTGGGCCATGCCGGCACCACTCTCGTCTGGAGCCGTGATATGATAGGCATCGGCAGACGCCCCAAACCCCAGAACTTCCCCGTATATTGTCGCCCCTCGCTCTTGGGCATGCTCCAGTTCCTCCAGGAGAAGAAACCCGCATCCCTCGGCAATGACAAATCCATCCCGGTCCTGATCAAAGGGCCTGGAGGCCTCTTCCGGCTTATCGTTGCGCACGGAAAGGGCGCGCATGGCATTAAAGCCAGATACAGCCATTGGGGTAATCGTCGACTCCACTCCCCCACAGATCATGGCTTTCACCCGGCCCAGCTTGATGTCGGAAAAGGCATAGCCGATACTGTGCACCCCGGATGCGCAGGCCGAGGTTGTGACCAGGTTCGGTCCTTTTGCCTTGGTGAATATGGCGATCTGCCCGGCAGCGATATTGGAGATCAGCTTGGGAATGTAAAATGGAGATACCCGGGAAGGGCCCTTTTTGATCAATCGGGTGTGAAATTCCTCGATGGTTTCCAGTCCTCCCAGGCCACAGCCAAGCAAGATCCCTACCTCTTTGGAGCCGACCTCAGGATCGATGGCCAGGCCGGAATGGGCCAAGAGCATGCTTGATCCGGCCACAGCAAAGAGGTTGAACCGGTCCATGCGCTGAATCTGCTTACGGGGAACATAATGAGTGGGATCAAAATCTTTGACTTCACCGGCAATTTTGGAGCTGAAATCGGTACAGTCAAACCGGGTGATCCCCCCGATTCCCGACTCGCCGGCCACCAGTTTGGCCCAGCTTTCCTCCAGGGTATTGCCCAAGGGGGTAATGGCTGACATGCCGGTAACAACTACTCGTTTTCCAACCATGAAGATAAACTCATTGATTGAGGTTTGTAATAGATGTGACGCACAGAATCAAAGGACCGCTTTTACCCTGGGCCGAAAACCCGATCATCCCCGCATGTGCGGAGATGACCGGCATAACTCCCATCTCCCTGATACACTGTACGGATCCGCATACCACTGCTGCCTGCATCCCGACTCCCGGCTCTTTGTGCGGACAGCTTGTCCCTTGTGGGCCGTCAGGCTGCTTGCCGACTCTGAATATACTTTATGGCGTCATTCACGGTTCGCAGATTCTGCGCTTCCTCATCGTCGATTTCCAGCCCGAACTCGTCCTCCATGGCCATGATCAACTCGGTCAGATCCAGAGAATCTGCTCCCAGATCATCAACAAAATTGGCCTCTGGCACAACTTCGCTCTCAGCCACGTCCAATTGTTCGGCAACGATATTCTTTATTTTCTCCAATACTGCCATGTTTCCTCCTCAAGCACTTTTTTTGGCGTCGTTACTGATAGAGTCCTCCATTGACTCCGATGACTTGGCCTGTCACATAACCAGCCCGTTCAGAGGCCAGCCAGGCCACTGTCTCGGCCACATCCTCAGGACGTCCGAACCGTCCCAGGGGAATCCTGGCCAGATATGCATCCCGGACCTGAGGCTCCAGGGCCTCGGTCATTTCTGTGGCGATGAAACCAGGAGCCACGGCATTGACTGTAATGTTCCGCGGAGCCAGTTCCATGGCCGCCGCCTTCGTCAATCCGATAAGCCCGGCCTTTGACGAACAATAATTGGCCTGCCCCGGATTGCCGGACTGCCCGACCACAGAGGTGATGTTCACAATGCGTCCGGAGCGCTGTCTGACCATGATCTTGGCCGCCTCCTGCAAACAGGCGAAGGCACCGTCCAGATTCACCTTCAACACCTGCTCCCAATCTGCGGGCTTCATGCGCAGCAAAAGGCCGTCCTTGGTCACTCCGGCGTTATTCACCAAAAGGCCGAGATTGACCTGACCCTTGATCGATTCCCGAAAAAACGTCGCCACTGCCTCCCGGTCGCTCACATCCAGAGCAAAGGCCTTGGCCGAGCCGCCGTCTGCTCCAATTGCAGCACAGACCTCCTGGGCCAAATCAGGCTGGCTGGAGTAGGTCAAGTACACCTGCCATCCGTAATCGGCCAAAACTGTTGCTATGGCTCGGCCGATCCCCCGAGTCCCTCCGGTGACAATGGCTGTAGTTGTATTTTCTGTCATAGCGGTGCGCCCTTTTAAAACTGCAGTAAGGTGGCCCCCCAGGTCAAACCTGCTCCAAATGAGACCAGAAGGACTTTATTACCGGGCTTGATCCGTCCCAAGGAAGCAGCTTCGCCCAAACCGATGCCCACAGAAGCCGCAGAGGTGTTTCCATACCGATCTACGTTTACATAAACCTTGTTCATAGGGCAAATCAACTTTTTGGCCAAGGCCTCGATGATGCGCATATTGGCTTGGTGGGGTATAAACAGATCGATATCCGCAATATCCAACCCGTTTCTTTCCAAAAGCTTCCAGGTCAGCTCGGCCATGCCCCGAACCGCGTGCCGGAAAAGTTCACGTCCTTTCATCTGGATAAAATAGTCTTCACCCACCTCTTGACCCAAAAAGTAGGGCCGGGCTGAACTCCCTTCCTGCCCCACAGGCAAAAGACCGCCCAGATTCCCGTCCGCCCGGAGCAACGTGTCTACAATGCGCGGATGATCGCCTCCCTGGGCGGAGACTATGGCCGCTCCAGCTCCGTCGCCGAACAACACGCATGTATTCCGGTCCTGAAAATTCACCCTGGACGTACACACCTCGCTGCCTACAACCAAGACAGCAGCCTCCGGGCATATGGCCACAAGTCCCCGAGCCGTGTCCAGGCCATAGGTAAACCCAGAGCACCCAGCAGCCAAGTCCATGGCCATCATACAGGAATCGGCCCCCAGCTTTTTCTGAAGCACACAGGCTGTTGTGGGCGTGCAGTAATCCGGGGTGAATGTGGCGACCAGGATGTGGGTGAGCTCATCGGCCTGCATCCCGGCATGCTCCAGGGCCTGTTTGGAAGCCTGCAGAGCCAAGTCGGAACAGGCTTGGCCCTGGCTGACTATACGGCGTTCTTTGATGCCTGTCCGGGTAGTGATCCATTCGTCGGATGTTTCCACCATGCCTTCCAAGGCAACATTGGACAGCACCCGTTCCGGGACATAGTAGCCAAAGCCTAAAAGATACGATTGGGTATGCATATTCATGTAAGCGTGGGTTACGGCAACTCAACAACTGACACAACCGATTTGCTGGCGTCTGGTTCAGCTGGATATGCCTTGATGAGGCTGTGGCGGGTAGAGGGGGATGCATCCGAGGGCAAAATCTTCATATCCCAACAGGCTCCACAGGTTGTCACCGGGTCCACGGCTGCATCACGTTTCTTCCTGGGGCTCGTCGTTGTGACTCCCCCCTTTGCCAGAGGGGGTATGCAAAATGTGCTTGAGGCGATGAAAACGGGTTATTTCCGGGTGGGCTTCCAAGCCGCTGCGGATGTCGTCATTGGCTCTGTTTCTGATGTACATGCCGGCCATCTCCACCGTACTTTGAATGGCCCGGGTCCCGGAAGACCCATGACAGACAAAGCAGGCCCCATTGAGTCCCAACAGGGGCGCTCCTCCATACTCCTCATAATCCAGTCGGCGACGGAAGCGCTTCAAAGCCGGCAAAGCCAGTATAGACCCCAGTTTGGCCCAAAAACCCCGCCCCAACTCGGTGCGGAGCATATTGGAGAAGGCGGACCCCAACCCCTCGGACAGCTTGAGCACAACATTGCCCACAAAGCCGTCGCAGACTACGATATCCACATCTCCCTTGAATAGATCCCGCCCTTCTACATTGCCCACAAAATTCATGGACGTCCGAGCCAGGAGACCATAGGCCTCATTGACCTGCACGTTGCCTTTGCCCTGCTCCTCCCCGATACTGAGTATCCCTACCTGCGGATTTTGGGTCTTGAGCACATTGGCCGCTAAGGCCTCGGCCATAATGGCGAATTGGACAAGATGCCGAGGTTTGGAATCTACATTGGCTCCCACATCAATAATGATCAAAGGCTTGTTTTCCCGGGGCAGAATCGTGGCCAAACCGGGCCGCTCAATGCCTTTGATCCGCCCTAGGGCATACATGCCGCAGGCCAGGGTTACTCCGGTGTGGCCGGCACTGACCACTCCCTCCACCTCTTTGTCTTTGGCTAAACTGAATGCAACCTGAATGGAGGTATCTTTTCTGCGCCGCAAAATATGCGAAGGCTTGTCCGCCATGCCGGCCACGTCATCTGAGTGAACAATGTCCACATCAAGATCGGCGTACATCTGCTGGGCCAGCTCGGCCTCCAGAAGATCCTGTTTGCCCACAAACCGGACAGCAAGATCCCGGCGTCTGGCAGCCTGAAGTGTCCCTGAAACCATGACACTGGGACCATAATCACCGCCCATGGCGTCTATAGCAATGCAGGGTCGATTATTCCTCTCCATCTCCGGTTCCTACCACCTGCCGTTCCCGATATGATCCGCAGGAAGGACAGATGCGATGCGACAAACGCGGCTCGCCGCAGGAACAGCTTATGACATTGGGTACAGCCACTCTGTGGTGCGACCGGCGCATATTCTTTTTGGATTTTGAGGTCTTTTTCTTGGGTACAGCCATTGCTAGGCTCCTTCAAACTGTCAAAGTTATTTTACCTTTTGTGCCGAAAGCTTCAGGTCGGTCCTTTTTTCAGGTCCCGCCCACGTGCAATCGGCGCAACACCTCCAGGCGAGGATCCGGGGCATCATGGTCACACCCGCAATCGCCGTGATTGAGGTTGGCACCGCACTGGGAGCAAATCCCCTGGCAATCTTCTGAACACAAGGGCTTGACCGGCAAGGCAAGGATGAATTGTTCCCATAAAACAGCAGCTAGGTCCAACTCCAGGCCGTGCCGCCCCTGCCGAAAGCGGTCATTGATTTCCTCCTCCTCACCCGGCTCCTGCACAGATTCGAAGATATCGAAACGGGCATCCACAGCATAGGCCGCATTATCCGCGCACCGATCACAGGAAAAGGACACGCATCCTTGCAGATGTCCCTGGACAAGGAGTCCTTCGCCGTGAGGGGTGACCACAAGTTCTGCTGTCAAAGGCTCGGTTATGCCCGCCTGGATTTGGAACTCCGCCAAGGGATCGGTCCAGACGTTTTGATCGGATATTGTCAGCCGTCGGCCCTGATCCGGACAGTCGGCCACTGAAAACCATACATGTGCCATGCTCGCCTCGTCAAACGGGTATCTTTACGTGCAGCTCGGTCATCTTGTCAAGACACGCAGGCTTGCCATTTTTTCCTGAAAGGGATAGTGTAAATGGCTTTGCGCCAAGACGCAAGATGCAGTCCTGTATATCTGGAGCGGCCACACAGCTCAAACGTCCTTGAACACAAGGACGTATATAACTTACAAAAACTCAAGGGAGGATACATAGTATGGCCAAACAATGCGCAGTTTGCGGGAAAAAACCCATGGTCGGTTTCAATATCAGCCATGCGAACAACAAAACAAAGCGTCGATTCAAACCCAACCTGCAGCGGGTCAAAACCCAGCTCCCATCGGGACAAGTTCAGCGGGTCGATGTCTGCACCCGTTGCTTACGCAGCGGTGAAGTGGTCAAGCCGGTTATCAGTGGATAAGCTGTGCAAAGGATGACCAGTCATTGCCTGGCCCGGCCCACAACTGATGCGCAGAGAGATTCTCACAGGGCATGTCTGTGCCTATTGGACAGGCAGGTGTGGGCCGGGCGATACGTATTTGAGATCTCCTCTCCTCCCATGACAGGGCTTGTTGACTTTTGCTGTTCATAGCCAACAGTTTCAGTTCTGGCATTTTTCCATGCCTGCGCTCAGATGCTGGCCCCTTCCTTCCCTAAAGCCCGCTGTATTCGCTCAAGCACACTTTTTTGCCCTAAAACGGCCATGGTCTCAAAGAGTCCCGGGCTGGCCTTCTTCCCGGTGATGGCCACGCGAATGGGTTGAGCCAGGAGCTTGAACTTTATCCCCGCTTCTTGCAGGTACTCGCCTATCACTCGCTCCAAATCCGTCTGGGTAAAAGAGTCCAAAGAGCGCAGGCGCTTTTCCAAAGCCTCCAGATGGGGCCTCACCTCCGGGGTGATCACCTTGGTCACCAAATCCGGATCATAGACAATGTCCTGGTCTTCCTGCACAAAAACAGCTGCCTGATCGGCCATGTCAGCCAGGGTTGTCGACCTGGGTTGCAGCAAAGGGATCACATGCTCCAAATATTGGTCTTGTGCCCTGGGCAGGCCTTTGCCTTGAAGGTGCTTCTGGAGCAGAGGGACAAGATCAGCTGGCTGACTGTTTTTTATATGCTGGCTGTTCACCCAATCCAGCTTTTCCGGATTGAAGACACAGGCCGACTTGCCCAGGCTGTTCAGGGTAAAAAGCCTGATCAGCTCCTGCAAAGAAAAGAGCTCCTGATCCCCGTGCGACCATCCCAATCTGACCAAGGTGTTCAAAACCGCCTGGGGCAGATACCCCCTTTCCCTGTACTCCAAAACAGACATAGCCCCATGCCGCTTACTCAACTTTTTCTTATCCGGCCCTAAGATCATGGGCACATGCCCGAACTGAGGCAGCTCAAAGCCCAGGGCACGATACAAAAGGACCTGCTTTGGGGTATTACTCAAATGATCATCCCCGCGCAGGATATGGGTCATGCCCATAAGGGCGTCATCGACAACAACGGCCAGATTGTAGGTAGGCATGCCGTCCGCTCGGCGCAGGACAAAATCATCGAGCTCCCGGTTGTCCACCAGGTTGTGTCCCTTGACCAGATCCTCAAATCCGGTCTCCCCCTTCAGGGGGGCCTTGAGCCGGACCACCCGTCCGGGGGCAGGACCCAGACCAAAATCCCGGCACCGACCGTTGTACTTGGGTTTTTCCCCTTTGGCTCTGGCCTCCTCCCGCATGGCTTGCACATCTTCTGCGCTGCACTGGCAATAATAGGCCAAGCCTGACGACAACAGGCCCTCTATATGATCATTGTAGATATTGAGCCGCTGACTCTGAAAATAGGGGCCTTCATCCCAGTCCATGCCCAGCCAGCGCATGGCTTCCAGGATGCCCTCGGTCATCTCCTTGGTAGAACGTCCAACATCTGTATCCTCAATGCGCAGGACGAATGTCCCTTCCTGACTCCGGGCCAACAGCCAATTAAACAGGGCAGTTCTGGCCCCCCCGATATGTAGGTTTCCGGTGGGGCTCGGCGGAAAACGGGTGACGACTTTCTTGCTCATGACCACTCCATGAATGCACAAAAAAACAGCCCGTGAACGGGCTGTTTTTGTGTGCGCAAATATTGTTTGCTCTGCTTATTTGACAGCTTCCACAGCCTTGATCTCCGGAAGTTTTTCCTTCATGACCCGTTCAATGCCATTTTTTAAGGTCATCTGGGACATGGGGCATCCGGCGCACGCCCCTTGCAGACGAACATGAACAACATTGTCCGGGGTGACCTCCACCAACTCCACATCCCCGCCGTCAGCCTGCAATTGGGGTCGTATGGTGCTGAGTATCGATTCCACTTGCTCTTTCATGATCTGCTCCATATCTTGGATTCCGTCGTTTCCTCTTCGATTTTCCTTACAGCTTCTCCAAGGCGGCCAAAGCCTTTTCCGGAGGCCTGCGTTCCGGGACATGGACATGGGGGATGCTCCCCTCATTCCATTCCTTGGACACGTACAGGCCGCAGTAACAGCTTCCATACTCCTCAACATCGGGCTTTGCATAGACACAGGGACAGATAATATCCTTGTCCAGCTCGTACTCTCCGGCCGCCAGACGGCATGGGCATGCTGTGTAGCCAAAGCGGTCCTTGTTGATCAGTAAGCTCTCCAGCAGGGGCCACAGCATATCCTGGTCCTGGTTAAAATACAGCCCTCTTTTTTCCTGCAAGGGCTTGAGCTTGGCGTACAGCTCTTCTACCCGGCTCATAACTGCTCCAGGGCGTCTTGGATCTCGTCCTGCTTAAAGCCGACAATGCACTTGTCTCCTACGAGCAAAGTGGGGAAGGAAAGATTAGGATTATTTTTCTTGACTTCGTCAATGGCCTGCTGTCTCTCTTCGCCACTGAGGCGGTCCACATATGTGCAATCGTAGTCCACACCTTTCTCATCCAAGAATTTCTTGGCGTTTTTGCAGTGCACGCAGGTGCTCAAGGCATACAGCTTGATATCTTTGTCCATAAAATCCTCCTCAAAGTTCTTGGCCGGGTCAGTTCTTTCTCATGTCCTGGGGTGAGTTTAGTGCTTGTAAGGGATTTGTCAAGGAAGGGCCGCTGCAAGTCATGCGAGGGTTTACCGCCTTGAGCTCAACATCTCCATCCTGGCGGCAACTTCCCGGCGGATTGCCTCACAGACATCCTCTTCCGATCCATGTGCACTGAGGACCCGGATGCGCTCTGTGTCCTGTGCAGCCAGCTCCAGGTACCCTTCCCGTATCCGGGAGTGAAATTCCAAAGATTCCGCCTCGAATCTGCCCTCGGTTTGGGCAGTTCCCGATCGCCCGTTACGGAGTCTGGCCCGGTCCAGCCCCATTTCCGGGGGGACATCCAAAACACATGTCAGATCGGGACGCACCTGGTTCACCGCCAGTTCGTTGAGGCTTTGCAGCATGTGCACATCCAGCCCCCTGCCCTTGCCTTGGTAGACCAGTGTGGAATCGGTAAACCGATCGACCAGAACGGTGATGCCCGCATTCAAAGCCGGTTGAATGACTTCCTGGACATGTTGGGCTCGATCGGCCAGATACAAGAAGAGTTCAGCCCGGGCGCAGAGATGATTGTTGTTTGCATCCAGAAGCAGGCTGCGCAGAGTGCGCCCTATAGCTGTTCCCCCCGGCTCACGGGAGAGAAGGACCCGGGTTCCCATATCCTGCAGCCATTGTCGTAACCGGACGGCCTGTGTGCTCTTGCCGCAGCCCTCTATTCCTTCAAAGGTAATAAACATTGTTTCACGTTCCGTGTTTTAGGCTTGCTCTCTCTAGGATGGAGCTCAAAGGTCTTTTTGGGCTGATAGACCATACGCTCCAAAGTGTTCTGATAGGACGACCATCCCTGCTCTTTGGAGGTCAATCCAGAGAGGGCCTGATCCAGAGAACCCATTTTGGCGTCCAAATTGTCCATGAAATGCAGGACAAAGGCCTCTTTTGTCTTCGGTCTCCGGGGTGAGCCATAGGCGTATTCCCCGTGATGGCTCAGCAATAGATGCTTGAGATGGACGACCAGATCCGGGTCCAGATCCGGGGTCTTTTGGACAAAGGGCATGACCTTATCCAGCCCCAGGGTAATATGCCCGATAAGTCGGCCGGGGTCTGTATAATCCCGACTGATACCCCAGTCCAGCTCCCAGGCCTTGCCCACATCGTGGAGCACCGCAGCCACCAGCAGAATTTCCCGGTCCAGATCCGGATACAGCTCGGTCACCGTCAGGCAAAGCCGGCTCACCTGCAGGGTATGTTCCAACAGCCCTCCCCTATAGGCATGGTGGATATTCTTGGCCCCAGGGGCAAACAACAGACGCTGCCGCATTGTTGCATCTGCGAACACGTCTTTCATCAGCCTGCGCCATGGTCGATAGTGCAGGTACTCCCTGCACAGGGCTTCCATCTCGGTGAGCATCTCTTCTGGTGGACGCGGGCTGCTGGGTATGAAATCGGACCAATCCAGCCCAGCCGCATCTGGGTCCAGGATCTGCAAGTTCTGGATCACCAACTGCGGCTGATCCCGAAAGGAGCGCACCTGGGCCTGCACCCTGACCATCTGTTCCGGAAAGAGTTCCGGGTAGGCATTGCTCTGAGGAGACCAGATCTTGGCGTTGATCCGACCTGTCTTGTCCTGGAAAGTAAGATCCCAAAAGGGTCCGTTTTTGGACTGGCTCAGCTTGGCCTGGACAATAACAAAGATGTCATTTACCTGCTGGCCCTCGGTCACATCCTGGATATAGACTGTTTTAAAGGACATAACAGACTCTGCATTGGGTATTTGTCAATCCCGGGAACTTGGGATATAAGAAAAAGCCATGAACATTTTGCTCACCAACGACGACGGCATCTGGGCACCGGGCCTGCGGGCCCTGCATCAAGCCTTAACCCAGGCAGGACATCAAGTGACCGTGGTCGCCCCTTTGACCGAACAATCTGCTGTCGGCCACGCCGTCACCTTGAGCTCTCCATTGCGGATCAAGAAAGTCAATGACGGTCCATTTCAGGGGTTCGGCGTTTCCGGATCTCCGGTGGATTGTGTGAAGATAGCCCTGGGCACTGTCTACAACCTGACTCCGGATGTGCTCATCTCCGGGATCAACAATGGGGCCAACGTGGGAGTGGACATCCTGTATTCCGGAACTGTGGCCGCAGCCACTGAGGCCGCCCTGGTAGGCATACCAGCCCTGGCCGTCTCCGTGGATGTTTTCAATCCCGTAGATCTCTCCCCCCAGGCCGAATACATCTGCGATTTCATTCACCGGATCGACTGGAAATCACTCCCCGCCAGGCGGGTGCTGAACGTCAACTTTCCCCGGTTCCCTCTGCCGGAATGCAAAGGACTGCGCCTGTGCCCTCAGACCCAAGCGGTGTACGAGGACTGGTACGAGGAACGTACAGATCCTCGGGGGCGGCGTTACTACTGGCTCTGCGGAGAGATCTTGCCCCAAAATCTGGAACCAGACACCGACCGCACCCTGCTCACGCAGGGCTACATCACCATGACTCCGTTGACCTTTGACTTTACAGACCACGAACTTATCCGTCACCTGTTTGCATCAGGAGTGGAGAATCACAGCCCCAACCTGTAAACAATGTCCTTTGCGGCCAAAGCGACGAAGTCCTCAGTACCGAGCCGCGCTTTGTCTTTCTGGCTGAGTACGAACATGGGCTGATTGCGCAGGTGGTCCTTCGGTCGGATCTCGTACTCCGGTGGCAAGGTATCCTGAAAGTACATCTCCTGAAAACCCATGAACTTCAGGCTGTGAGCGGTGGCATCCAGGATGGCCAGCTCATCCTTGTCCAGAAGGCCCATCTCCTTTGCCCGCAGCATCCCGGCCAGGCATTCCCCGCCCTGGGTGCAGGCAATATGCCCGTGCTGATTGGCCAAGAGCATGCCTTCTATAATGGCCTCTTCCTCCACCTGGACGACATGGAAGCTCCCCAGCCCCCCGATCTTTTCGTAGGCCTTTGCCAGAGCGGCCACCCGGGGAAATGAGACCGGGTTGCCGATCATGGCTGCTTGGGCCACACTTGGCGAAACCGTCACCGGCGCATAGGATCGCTCTCCCTCGGGCTGGCTGTAGTAGCGATAGACCGGATCAGCATGGCTGGATTGCACCCCGACAATCTTGGGCACATCTAAGATAAGGCCTAAGCGGTGCAGCTTGATGAATCCGGCCATGACTGCGGAGATATTGCCTGCATTGCCTATGGGCACAAACACTGCCTTGCCCGCAAGGTCCCAATCATATCCCTGGGCCACTTCAAAGGCGTAGGATTCCTGACCCAGTATCCGCCAGCTGTTCTTGGAGTTTAAAAGAGCCACGCGATAGTTCTCAGCCAGGTACTCCACCACCCGCATACAATCGTCGAAGACACCGGGGAGCTCCAGGACCAAGGCCCCGCTGCCCAGGGGCTGCCCCAGTTGCTGAGGTGTAACTCGTCCCTGGGGCAAAAGGACCACCGCGGTCACCGGCGGTCCCACATAGGCCGCGTACATGGCCGCAGAAGCCGAGGTATCTCCGGTGGAGGCACAGACGGTGAGCACCTGCTCCCAGCCGTGCATCCGGATCATGCCCTTGATCGCACTTAAGGCACAGGCCATGCCGCGATCCTTGAAAGATGCGCTCGGATTCTGACCGTCGTTTTTATAGGCCAGACCTTGGCCGACCAGGGCCTCCAGTCTGGGACTAGCTCGGACGATGGGCGTATTGCCTTCGCCCAACCAGACCACATCCTCCGGCTCCAGGATGGGGCTTATCAGTTCGTAGAAACGAAAGATACCTTGCAGAGCCGGATGCTTGCTCATAGCCCGAGTATCAAATATCTGCCGCCACTCTGGTCCTGTCAGTTTCTGGAGCTGTTCAAAGCGGGTATCTTCCAAAAGAAAGACCCCCCGGCAATTGGGGCAGGTATAATGCAGCTCCTGCCCAGGGTATCTGGCCGCGCACTGCTGGCAGACGTATTCCATGTGGCCGCGGTAGGAGGGAAACTTATCAAACGTATGCATTATACAAGCTCCGGGTTATGGATCTGCTGCTTGGTGAAAAAACATCACCCGTATTGAGGGCGGGGGAATGTCTGGAGACTTTTTTCTCCAGCTTTTGTTCTGTGCTCACTCCGACCCCATCCCCGATTCCTGCCCCCAGCCCGGCAACTCTTCCGGTAACTCCTACTGACCGCTGACCTCTGGCATCTGACCTCTTCCCTATCCCGGCCATACCTTGGGAATACTCCAGGTGATGATCACCATGCCCAAAGCCGCCTTGGCTACAAAGCCAATAACTTTGCCCAGCATAGCCCCTTTGGAGGCTTGCAGAGCCTGGGACCAGTTCCTCCCCCCAAGCAGCTCAAAGGCCAAACTGCCGATAAATGCCCCGGCCAGGGCCCCGAGGATGGACCCGAGCCCGAGAAAAAAAGGGGCCCCCAGCACAGCTCCAATCAAAGCCCCAATCAAAGCTCCCCAACTGCCCCGGTTGCTGCCGCCGTACCTTTTGGCCCCCAGAACCTGACTGCCGAACTCTATGATCTCAGCCACTCCGGCCAGGGCGACCAGACCGATGAAAAACCACCATCCGGCAGGCATGTCCGGCTGCATCCACTTCCAGAGGGCCACAAGGACAATATTCACCCAGTTTCCCGGGAGACTGAAAAAGTTCGAGGCCCAAGCCACAAACAAAAGGAGCACAAAAAGTCCAGCCAAAATTTCCAGCACGCTATGAACCCCGCAAAGACCACCTGTATTCCAGTCCAGAAGTGACCAACAACTCGATTCGATTATCTGCCCCTGCCAGTGATCATCTTCTGGCCGTCCTCGACGTTACTATGACGGTTTTTTCTGTATGCCTATCATTGTCCGCGCCTATCCACCACCCGTTCGGCCTTGCCCTGGCTTCGGGGCAGGCTGTTGTGCTCCACCAGGTCCACCTGGGGGGTCACCAGCAGCTCCTCGCGCATGGACCGGGTTATACGCTGGCGCAAGGCCTGTAGAACCCGCATATCCTCCACAAAAGCCTCATCTTTTATTTCCACCTCAACTCGCATGCGGTCGATGAAATCTTCTTGTTCCAGAATAATCTGGTAGTTCTGGCCTACTTCTTCGATGCCCATGAGCACCTGTTCCACTTGCATGGGATAGATATTCACCCCTTTGATGATAATCATATCGTCGGCTCGGCCCAGGATACGATCAATGCGCCGATGCGCCCTGCCGCAGGTGCACTTCCCAGGCAAAAACCTGGTCAAATCCCGGGTACGGTATCGGATCAGGGGCATTGCCTCCCGGGTCAAAGTGGTGATGACCAACTCCCCAACTTCCCCTTCCGGAACCGGATCCAGAGTCTGAGGATCCAAAATCTCCACCAGATAGGCATCTTCCCAGATATGCATGCCTTTCTGGGCCGGACACTCAAAGGCCACCCCTGGACCATTCATTTCCGACAAACCGTAGGAATTGTAGGCCTTGACCCCATAGACCTCCTCAATACGCCGGCGGATCTCTTCGGTATGCGGCTCAGCACCGATCAAAGCGATGCGCAGGGGTAAAGAACGGGGATCAATGCCCAACTCGGAAAATACTGAGGCCAGATGCAGGGCATAAGAGGGTATGATGTGCATGGCTGAGACCTGAAAGTCCCGCAAAAGCTTGATCTGTCGTTTGCTGTTCCCGGCTCCGGCAGGTATGGTCAAACATCCCAGGCGCTCAGCACCGTAATGGATGCCCAGGCCGCCGGTGAACAGTCCGTATCCGCTGAGATTTTGAAACACGTCTCCCGGCCGCATCCCCACCATATGCATGCATCTGGCCACAAGATCGGCCCATGTATCTACATCCTGCCTGGTGTACAGGATGGCTGTGGGGCTTCCGGTGGTTCCGGAGGAGGCGTGCAACCGGATCAAAGAAGATATGGGTTCAGTCAAAAAACCGTAGGGGTATCCGGCCCGCAGATCATCTTTTGTGGTCACCGGCAGGTCCCGGACCTGCTCCAGATTGGTCAAAGAAGATGGTTTGGATACGCGCGTTTGGTAGAAAGGGGCCTGGACAGCCTTGTCCCATACGGTTTGCAGGCGTTTAAGCTGCAATGAGGTAAGCTCTTGCCTGGTCAATGTTTCTTCTGGGTGGAATACGATTGTGGATTGAGATTGGCTCAACATGGAAACTACCTGATTTCGCTTCGGCCCATGCAGACCGAATTCATATGGTTAAGGTATGAACAAAACCTCACTCATTCTTGCTGAAACCTCTGTCTTCTGTTTTCTACCCTCCGACCTCTGAACTCTCGCATGAAACAAGATTTACCTGAAGAGGGCCTGCCCTTGGGGGGGAGGGCGGCCTCCTTACGAGCCGGGCTCTTCCAGTAAGGCGGGCTTGACCCCAAGCCCTGCCCTTTTGATAGAAAAGCTTTCCCCTAGATTGCCCGGTGAGTCTGATCCCGGTGTATTCGGATGATCCGGGCCGGGCAATGACGGAGGGGGACATCCCTGCGTTTCATTCGTGATCAAACTGGCGGCTTCTTGCAAAGAACAGATAACTGATAACCAATAACAGGCCGCCAGCGGCGGAGCTGATCTCTGATCTCTGTCTTATCCTACTCCCCCATCCCCGCTTGCTCCGACGGTTCCGGGATGGTGGCCAGATTCTCAAAAGCGGTGCAGGAACTTAAGTATTTGAGCTTGGCTACTCCCACAGGTCCGTTTCTCTGCTTACCGACTACGATTTCAGCTATCCCTTTTTCCGGGTTGTCTTCCCGAGTGTTGTACACATCATCGCGATACAAAAAGACGATGAGGTCTGCGTCCTGCTCAATTGCCCCAGACTCTCGCAAATCCGAGAGCATGGGCCGCTTATTGGTTCGCTCTTCCACCTTCCGGTTCAGCTGAGCCAAGGCCACAACCGGTACATCGACTTCTTTGGCCAGGGACTTGAGATTCCGGGATATGTGTGAGATCTCCTGTTCCCTGGAGTCCTTGCGCTGGCTGGTGTGCATCAGCTGCAGATAGTCAACGACCACCAAGCCCAGACCAGTCTCGCCTTTCATCCTTCGGCATCTGGCCCGAAGCTCCATGGGATCGAGAGCGGGCGTGTCGTCGATGGCTATAGAGGCCTGGGACAGGGCTTGTGCGGCCTGATACAGCCGGGCCCAGTCCTCGTCCTGGAGAAATCCACTGCGCATGCGGCTCAAATCCACTTTTCCCCAAGCACAAAGCATACGCATCATCAATTGCTCCATGGACATCTCCAGAGAGAAAATGGCCACAGGAGTATTGTGCATTATGGCCGCCCGCATGGCCATGTTCAGTCCAAAGGCTGTCTTGCCCATGCTGGGGCGTCCAGCGACAATAATCAGGTCAGTGCGTTGCAGACCGGCGGTGATTTCGTCGAACTGATGATATCCAGTGGGCACACCGGTAATGAGCTCGCGTTGCTCAAATCTATGTTCCAAGTATTCAAAGACCTGGTTGACCAGCTCTTTGCTCATCTTAAACCCGGATCTGACCCGGCCTTCGGAAATAGCAAAAATATGCTGCTCTGCCTTGTCCAGGATGGTCTCGGTGTCATCTGAAGACTCAAATGCTTCAGTGATAATGGTAGCAGATTCCTGGATAAGCTCCCTGCGGACCGCTTTGTCCCGAACAATGCCGGCATAGCTCAGGGCATTGGCCGCACTGGCCACTGATTCAGTCAGGGAGGTCAGATACACACCGCCCCCTACCTCTTCCAGCTTGCCCCTCTTTTGCAGCTCATCGGCCACTGTGACCAGGTCTATGGGCACATTGGTCCGGTACAAATCAAGAAAGGCCTGGTAGATGATGCGGTGGACCGGGGAGTAGAAATCCTCGGCCCGCAAGGTGTCTATCAGATTATGCAGGAGGGAGTTGCGTAAAAAAACCCCCCCCAAAACAGCCTGTTCCGCTTCGATGTTCTGGGGGGGGACTTTTCCGACCAGGTCGGCATTGACCCGGGACAGGGGTTTGACACCCTGGGAATCCTTTTGCGTACGCTTATTCCCCGTCCCCGCTGCTGCCTGATTCTTCGCCATGCCGGACCACATTTACCTTGAGCTCCGGCCGAACCCCGGAGTACAGTTTGACCGGTACCTGGTGCTCGCCCAAGCTCCGGATAGGATTTTCCATCTCGATATTTTTCTTATCGATCTCCAGTCCTTTATGGGCCAAGGCATCGGAAATCATGGCACTGGTCACCGATCCGTACAACTTGTCCCCTTCCCCAACCCGGACCGGAATCTCCACTATGGTTTCTTCCAGTTTTTCAGCCAGGGATTGGGCCTCGGCCCTCGCCTTGTCCAGCTTTTGTTGCAGCTTGCGCCGCTGTTGTTCAAAGACCTTGAGATTTCCCGGCGTAGCCAGCATGGCCAGCTCTTTGGGGATGAGATAGTTGCGGGCATAGCCCGACTTGACCTTGACTACATCCCCCAACTTGCCGAGATTTTCCATGTCAGTGCGTAAAATGACCTCCATACTCTCGCTCCTACACGGTCTTTTTCTTGACCTCTGTGCTGTGTACAGCAGTGTAGTACATAAGGGCCATCTGCCGGGCCCGCTTGATCTCCGTCGTCAACTTGCGTTGGTGCCGTGCGCAGGTCCCAGTGATCCTCCGGGCAATGATCTTGCCCCGTTCGGTCACAAAGTCCTGCAAGATATCCGGCCGCTTGTAATCCAAAGGCAGATTTTTGTCTGCGCAAAAGCGGCAAAATTTCTTCCGCGGCGTAAACTTAAAAGCCATGGCCTATGCCTCCTCAGCGGGTTGGAATTCATCGGCAAGCTTTACGGTCATAAACTTCAGCACACTGTCCGCAATCCGGATCCTGCGCTCCAGTTCGGCAACCACCGATCCCAGAGCCCCGTACACCAAACGGACATAGTGTCCACGGGTGTGCTTTTGCACCGGATAGGCCAATGTCCGCTTGCCCCAATCATCCACCTCAAGTACTTGGCCGGAGTACTCTCCCACAACTCGGCTGAGGTCGTCCAGGACCTGTTGTCTCTCTTCAGATCCAAGATCTGGACTGAAGAGCAGCAGGGTTTCAAACTTTCGTTGCATCATCTACTCCTTATGGTCTGTGGTTCCAGATCCAAGGACCTGAAACAAGGCAAAGAAGGAAACATATCCCCGGGTGCATGCTGTGTCAAGCTCAGGAGTACTCAAGGGCCTCCGGGGCCTCGATGGACACCTGGGCAGCCTCCCGCAGCCCTTGCATATAGGCCTGAAACAGGGCCTGCTCCTGGATTCTGCGCACATTGTCCATCCAAAAGTCCTTTTGGGTTTCCCAGGTCGCATCCTCTGGCGGGGAAAGGTCCGCTAAGCGGGCCACAACCACGGCGTCAGCCAGTTCATAGGGCTTTTGCAGCCACTGACCCCTCTTTGCGTCAAAGACGGCCTGGACCAAGTCCTGGTTGCGGCCAAGTCCAGGAATCTCTCCCTGCCGGGAAAAAGGCTGGCTGGTCTCTACCTGCAGGTCTAGCTCCCGGACTGCTTGTCCTTGCTCCAGCTGACTTAGAACCTTTTGGGCCGCTTCTTCGGCCAACTTACCGGCCCTGTCTTTTGTCACCGCCTCCCTGACCGTATCCTCAATCTGGTCCAAGTCGGGAATATGGGCCGGTTCATGACCGGTCTTTTGAACCACCAAATAGCCGTTGTCCAGCATGATCGGGGTGTCTAAAACCTCATCCACCTGCATCTGCATCAAGGTGTTCACCTGTTTTTGACTCAGATCGAATTGCTCCGGCGGATTCTCCCTGCTAAAGGGTCCAATGTCTTGTACCTGCAGGCCTACCTCCTTCGCGGCTTGCTGCAAGTCGCCGCTGGTGAGCACAATGTGCAACACTTCGTCCAATCGGTCTTCCAGCACCTGCATGGCCTTGTCCCTGGCCAGCCGGGAGCGGATTTTCTCTTGCACCTCATCAAGGGGCTGGACTCCGGCCTCCCGGCGATCTGTGACCTTGATGAGGTGAAAGCCGAACTTGGTCCGCACCGGTTCACTGACTTCCCCCGGCTGCAGGGCAAAGGCCGCTTTTTCAAAATCTGGAACCATGGAGTCCCGGCCGAACCAATCCAGATCACCGCCCTGCTCTGCACTTGGTCCCTGAGAGACGTCTTTGGCCACCTGCGCAAAGTCGGCTCCTTGCTCCACACGCTCGGCAGCGGCATCTATCTGTTCCCTGGCTTTGTGCACGTCCTCTTCAGAGGCCTCTTGGTCAACCCGGATGAGGATGTGCCTGGCTTTGACCTGCTCCGGTCGGGTGAATTCATCTTTATGCCGGTCATAGTAGGTCTCAATCTCTTCAGGAGCAATTTCTTGATCGGCCGCCAAGGTCTTGGGGGTGAGGGTCACGACCTGCATGCTCATTTGGGCCGGTATCTCATACTCCTGCTTGTGCTGTTCATAATAGGCACGTATCTGTTTGTCGGTCACTTCAACCCGGTGAGCATACTCCTGGACCGGAAAGCGCACATAATCGATTGTGGCCTTGGCCTGGACATAGTCAAACATCTCTCTGGCCTCGTTCTCCTCCACCTGCACCGGTGAGGTGACCACTTGCCGCAGGGCTGTACTGACCAGGTCCCTTCGGATGTCAGACTCGAACTGGGCCGGAGTGAGATTGTTCATCCGCAAAAGGCCCTGGTAGCGGCTGGGGTCAAAGGTGGCATTGTCTCCATGAAAGACACTCATACCTCGGATTTTGGTCCGCACCTGTCCAGAACCGACAACCAGTCCCAGCTCTTCGGCCTTGGTCTGGAGCAGGCGCGCATTGATCATTTCCTCCAAAACCTGGCGCTTTAAATCCATGTTTTTCAGGTCCTGGGAGCTGAGCTCGCCTCGTTGCCTGCGCAAGGCCTCCACCTGGCGCTGGTAATTTTGGACAAACTCCTTCAGCCCTATCTCCTGATCGCCCACCGTAGCCACTACCCGCCGTTCAGGGTTGCGAAAGCTTCCTACCCCCCAAAAGACAAAGACCAGGACTATGATCCCAAACAGGAGCTTCACTCCCCACGACTGGGCATTATTGCGTATGACTTCCAGCATAGATTCTCCTGCTTCCTACAGAATATACCGACTCAGATCTCGGTCCTCTTCAATCTCCTTGAGCTGATCGCGGACGTACTGGGCATCGATGTCCACCTTTTGCCCCACCTGTTCGGCCGCAGAAAAGGACAGTTCATGCAGGACCTTTTCCAGCAGGGTGTATAGACGTCTGGCCCCGATATTCTCGGTTTCTTCGTTGATACGCTGAGCAAAGGCCGCGATTTCCCACAACCCATCCTCAGGGAACTCCACTTGCAAGCCTTCAGTCTCCAAAAGGGCCCGGTACTGAACCGTCAAGGAATTCTGGGGTTCGGTCAGGATCTGGTAGAACTCCTCCTGCTGCAAGGGAGTGAGCTCCACGCGCAGGGGGAACCGACCCTGCAACTCCGGAATAAGATCAGAGGGCTTGGCGTAATGAAAGGCTCCAGCGGCAATAAACAAGATATGGTCAGTGCGCAGCATGCCGTATTTGGTGTTCACCACACAGCCCTCAACCACAGGCAAAAGATCCCTCTGCACCCCTTCCCGGGAAATGTCCGTCTGCTTACCACCCCCCTGCGAGGCACAGACCTTGTCCAGCTCATCCAGAAAAATTATCCCGCTCTGTTCCACCCGCTCCTTGGCCAGTTCGACGACTTTGTCCTGGTCGATAAGGCGGTCCGATTCCTGCTGCACGAGATGCTCGTAGGCATCTGAAACCTTCATCTTGCGGGTCTTTTTCTTCTTGGGAAACATGCGGCTGAACATATCCCGGAACTGCATTTCCATATCTTCCATACCGGGCATGGCCATCATCCCCATTTGCATTCCAGAACCTTCCACCTCCACCTCGACCAAGCGATCGTTGAGTTTTCCATCCCTCCACAGCTGCCGAAACTTTTCCCGAGTGGGGTTGTGCTCCTGCTCCCCAGATTCGGCCTGCCCAGACTGGCTCTGCTCCGACTGGCCCTTGCCCCTGGAGTTGGGCAGCAAAAGATCCAAAAGGGCCTCCTCAGCCAGCTGCTCGGCCTTTTCTTTGACCCTGTCCGTCTCCTCCTGTCGGACCATATTCACCCCGATTTCCATCAGATCACGGACCATGGACTCCACATCCCGGCCCACATACCCGACCTCGGTAAACTTGGAGGCTTCGACCTTGAAAAAGGGCGAACCGGCCAGCTTGGCCAAACGACGGGCAATCTCGGTCTTGCCTACCCCGGTGGGACCGATCATGATAATATTTTTGGGAGCTACCTCTTCTTGCAGTTCGGGGTCCAGCTGTCGTCGTCGCCATCTGTTGCGCAAGGCAATGGCCACCATGCGCTTGGCCTCTTCCTGGCCCACAATGAACTTATTGAGCTCTTCCACTATCTGGGGTGGAGTAAGTATTGTCTGCATAGATTATTCAACCTCTTCAATAATGACCTGATCGTTGGTGTACACACACATCTGGGCGGCTATAATCATGGATTGTTCCGCCACCTCCCGGGCCGTCAGCCCGGTGTTCTGGATAAGCGCCTTGGCCGCAGCCTGAGCATAGGGGCCTCCGGAACCGATGCCCACAATCCCGTCGTCCGGTTCAATGACATCTCCGGTCCCGGTCAATACCAAGATCGTTCCCTTGTCAGCCACTACCAGGAGAGCCTCCAGACGGCGCAGATATTTATCTGTTCGCCAGTCCTTGGCCAGCTCTACACTGGCCCTGAGGAGGTTTCCGCTGAAGGCCTCCAACTTGGACTCAAAGCGTTCGAAAAGCGTGAATGCGTCAGCTGTAGCTCCGGCAAAGCCGGCCAGGATCTTGTCCTTATACATGCGTCTGACCTTCAGGGCCTTGTGCTTTAAAACTACGGCCTG
The DNA here is from genome assembly GCA_051749205.1 of Thermodesulfobacteriota bacterium. Classification (GTDB taxonomy): domain Bacteria; phylum Desulfobacterota; class Desulfovibrionia; order Desulfovibrionales; family Desulfothermaceae; genus Desulfovermiculus. The sequence goes on from JBNJII010000002.1 coordinate 55,405, forward strand.
TCCCATGGTCACTTGGCCGTCACCGGCCATGGCCACTCCTTCTTCGGTTTTCACCGCCAGAATCGTCGTGCCCTGCAAATTATGTTGGCTCACATCTCCCTCCAATAACAATAAACAATGTTCAAATTTGCCGAAGCAAATTTGAAGAAACACTTTGCTGGAAATACAGCTCTTGTCAAGCCGGTCCACAGGAAGAGCCAGGACTCCTTGGTCCTATCCCCCTTCCTTTGCTTTCGCCTGCACCGCCACCTGCACGCCCTGCTCCCGCCCTTTGATCTCCAGCTTGCCCCAGGGACGAAACAAATGCCTCAATCGGAACAGCCGGGCCCGGAACTCCTCGGAAACCGCCAGGCGGGTGCCCAGCTCCCGAGTGCTCTTCTCCAGACGGGCGGCCACATTCACAGCATCGCCTATGCAGGTGTACTCCATGCGCTCCGGGCTGCCGATATTTCCGGCTACAACCGCGCCTCTGTGCAGGCCGATGGAATTTTGCAGGGCAAACTCCCCTTCCAGATGCCGTTTGGCATTGAGCCGGTCACACTCCTCGAGCATTGCCAAGGCCGCTTCCACTGCGGAATCGGGGTCGCTTTGAATTCCGGCTGGATGCTCAAACACGACCATAAGGGAATCCCCCACAAACTTATCCACCATGCCCCCTTTGGCCTCGACCTCCCGAACCATAGCCGTGAAGTATTCATTGAGCAGACTGACCAAAAGATGGGGAGGAAGCCTGGTGCTCAGTGACGTAAAGTTACGCAAGTCGCAGAACAAAATACTGACCTCGACCACCTCTCCGCCCAGCTCAAGCTCGTCAGCCAACAGGCGGTCCATAATCGAGCGGTCAAGGACCTTTCCCAAACTCTTCTTGAGCAGCTCCTTCTCCCGCAGCCATTGCACGGTGTGGTTGAAAAACTGTATGAGCCTGCCGAACTCATCTTTACGGGAGGTCTGCAGGGTATGCCCCAAATCCCCGTTGGCCACCGCCTGCATGGCTCCTTGCAGGGCCTGCACCGGCTGCAGGATTTGGCGGGACAAGACCCAGGTCAGAACCAAGGCCAAGCTCAGGGCCAACCCCAGAGAAATAAGACCTGCCTGTCGAATGTCCATCAGCTTGTCCTGGATACGGTCAACGGACATATCAATGCCCAAAAGGCCGACCTGCTGGCCTGAGTCAGTGGTTATTGGGGCATAACCGGACATGGTCCATCCCCACTTATCTTTCCAGGGCCGGCTGTCCGCAGACGGAACAGCAAAGCCCTGCAAAAGACTCTGGGGCGGATCCGGATAAAGTTCCCCTATGGGAGCCGGCTGTTCATCTTCCGAAATTTTCCCGTCCCCGTCATCGTCGCTGGGCGGGGAATCAACGACAAACTCCACCCCTCCTTCGTGCATACGCATGATATAGGCATAGAGAAATTCCGGCGTAGACTGGGCCAAATCTCCCATGAGAGCCTGCAGCTCCTTATAGGCAAAAGAGGACTGCTGATTCGGAGATCGCAGCTTGAGTATCTTTTCTCCATCCACAAAGCCTGCCCCGAGTGTGGCCACCGATTCCAGCTCTTGCTGTATTGAGGTCAGCATGGCCGACTTGGCCTTCCAGTAAAAATAGGACCCCGTAGCCCCTGAAGCCAAAAAGGCGATGCCCATGATCCCCAGCATGAGTTTGCCCCGTATAGACATACCCTCTCCTCCCGGTTGGCCGATGCAATCCGCAGTCAAGGCCGTGCAGACCGCCTTAACTACTGGACAGACCTCTTTTCCGGACCTGCGTCCTTAAGCTGCATGCTATGTTCTCTGCTTCCCCTTGCAGATCACTATAAAGTTATAAAACCATACTTTTGCCCTGACAGCAAACAAGCAAAGGGTCACCAATAGCCTATTTGACCCTTATCAGGGCCTGGAGTAGAATGTATGTCCACATTTTCCAAGGAGATGCCATGACCGATATATTTCAAGAACGCCGGGAGAAGGTCCGAGCTCAACTCAAAGACCAGGGCATGGACGCCTATCTGGTCTTACATCCAGCCAACCGCTATTACTTAAGTGGCTTCGAACTCCATGACCCCCAATGCAATGAAAGTGCCGGGGTCCTGGTTATCGTCGGCAACGGCCAAGACGTACTGTGCACCGATCCCCGCTATTTGGAGGCAGCCAAACGGGTATGGCCGGAAGACGCGATTTTCATCTACCGCAATAAACGCACCCCGGCTCTGGTTGATTACCTCAAAAAACAACGGCTCGGCCGTCTGGGCTTTGAAAGCAGGATCATGAGCCATGAGCTGTTTGCAGCCTTGGATGCCCAAATGTCTTTGATTCCTCACCAGGGCTTGGTGGAAGAGCTGCGGGTAACCAAGGACGCGGACGAACTGGAGCGGATGCGGGCCTCCTGTAAGCTCAACCACGATGTCTTCACCGCCCTGCCCTCTATGCTCGCCCCGGGCACAAGCGAACAGGAAGTCGCCTGGCTCATTGAGCGTTATTTCCGGGAACATGGAGCCAGTGAACTGGCCTTCTCCCCCATTGTAGCCATGGATCGCAATGCAGCCATGCCTCACTCCATACCCGGCCTTAACCGACTGACTGCCCAGTCCCTGCTTCTCGTGGACGTCGGAGGACGCTTCCGGGATTACTGCTCCGACCAAACCCGGACCTTCTGGGTGGGAGAGACACCTGGCCCTGTCTTCCAACGCACTCTGGAGCTGGTCCAAAAGGCCCAGCAAAAGGCTATTCAAGCCGTGAGGCCCGGTATGGACATCAAAGATTTGTATCAAGTGGCTTGGGATTTCTTCGACCGGCACCAGGTCGCGGATCGCTTTACCCATGCCCTGGGCCACGGCATTGGCCTGGAAACCCATGAATATCCCGGATTGGGACCTAAAGCCCAGGGGAAGCTGGAGTCAGGCATGGTCATCACCATAGAGCCCGGTCTCTATTATCCGGAATGGGGGGGTATCCGCTGGGAGCATATGGTCGTGGTGACTGAAGACGGAGCCCAGCCGTTATGACCATGACCTGTCCCGCTTCACAGCCTTGCACATGGTCTCAGAGCCTGTACCTCCGAATACCGCGCCAGGAGATCGCCTTTTTCAAGTTCATGCTCGAATGCGAACATAACCTGGCCCTGATGACAGTGGTGGACAAGTTTGAGGCAGCGGTCAAGCTGAGTTTTGCTCCCGGCCAAGACCAAGAGGTAGAAAGCTTTTTGGACCGGATGCAGGAGGAGATGATCCTGGAACGCTTGCCGCTGCCAAGGACCCAGCGCCAACCAGCCTTGGGTGGAGGGCAGAGCGCCTAAGCAACAAAAAACATCAAGCACCTTAGCTGCGCATCTGTCTGTCATTGCGAGGAGTCTTCGAGGAAGCAATCTCTTTCTGCGACACGCCCTCAAAACTTTTCGCGCTGTTTGGATACTGTGCACACCATCAGAAGGAAGGACATATGCTCAAAGTGACCTGCCTGGGAGCCACCCAGACTGTGACCGGTTCCAATTTCCTTCTTCAAACCGACTCCGGGAATAAGTTTCTTCTCGATTGCGGCCTCTTTCAAGGACCTCGTGAGATTGAACGTCGCAACTTCGCGGATTGGGGCTTTCATCCGGCCGATATCGAGGCCTTGATTCTGACCCACGCCCATATCGACCACAGCGGGCGGATCCCCAAGCTGGTCAAGGATGGCTTTGCCGGGCGGATTCTGACCACCCACCCCACGGCTGACCTGTGCCGAATCATGCTTTTGGATGCCGCCCACATCCAGGAGAGTCAGGCACAATGGGAGTCCAAAAAACGAAAACGGCAGGGCAAGGCTCCAGTTGACCCCCTGTACACCGCAGAGGATGCGCAAAAGGCCATGGAATACTTCCATCCGGTGCAGCGGGACGAACTGATTGAGCTGCACTCCGAGCTGCAGATCAGATTTCGTAACGCAGGCCACATCCTGGGCTCCTCCATTGTCGAGCTGTGGACCAAAGACCAGGAAGAAGAGATGAAAGTTGTATTTTCCGGTGACCTGGGGCAAGAAAACCAGCTCATTATCCAGGATCCTCACGAGATCTTCAATACAGATCACCTGTTCATCGAGTCCACATACGGCGACCGTAACCACCGGTCCTTTGCCGAGAGCAAGGAAGAGTTGCTCCAGGCCGTCATGCACAGTGTCCAGGCCGGAGAAAAGGTCCTCATCCCGGCCTTTGCCGTGGAAAGGACCCAGGAGATTTTGTATATCCTGGGCGAATTTCACCGCCAAGGCCGGCTGCCTGATGTCCCTATCTACCTGGACAGCCCTCTGGCCATCAAGGCCACAGAGATCTTTCGACAAAATACCAGGGACTACGATGATGATGCCCTGGCTTTGGTCCATCGGGGCGTGGACCCTTTTTCGCTGCCCAACTTGACTTTCACCGCCTCCACCCAGGAGTCCATGGCCTTAAACGACCGGCAAAGTCCAGCAATCATCATCGCCGGCAACGGCATGTGCACTGCAGGGCGCATTGTACACCACCTCAAGCACAACCTCTGGCGAAAAGGGTGCAGTGTGGTTATTGTCGGCTTTCAGGTGGCCGGGAGCACCGGCCGAAAAATAGTGGACGGGGCCAAGCAGGTCAAGGTGTTGGGCGAAACCATATCTGTCCGGGCCAAGGTATATACCATCGGGGGGTTCTCCGCCCATGCGGACCAAAGCGACCTTCTGGAATGGATCGGGCACTTCCGCAACCACCCCAAGGTGTACCTCGTACATGGAGAAGAAAAGGCCAGTACTGCCTTGGCTCAGTTGATCGGCAAAAAGCACGGCTTCCAGGTCCACATCCCCCTGTGGAAGGAACGTCTGATCCTCAAGGCCCGGCAAGAAGTCGAAGAGATCTTTGCCCGGAAAGAGACGGGAACAGACCTGTCCACTTCCGCCCTGAATACCTTGGTGGACGTGGAGCGCTTGGTCAAGGAACTCAGGAAACAGCTGCAAAGTCCAGAAGGAGTCCCTGATTTGGACGAAGAGGACCTGGAACGGTTACAGTCGGTATACCAAGACTTGCAAACCATACGAGGTGCGTAGGGAGGACCATGTACGAGCCAGACTTTTTCAGTATGGCCGCGGGCCAAAATATCTTCTCCCAGAATGAACCGGTGCTGGCCGTCTATCACTTGCTGCACGGGGAAATAAGCCTCTGGCGGGACGGACACCTCGGGGCATCTCTGACTGCCGGCCATATCCTCGGCCTGCCCGGGGCCTACGCCTCGAACGGACTGCATGCGTGTACCGCTCACACTGAATGCGACTGCCGAGTGGCCGCTTTTGACCTGGAGAGCATCCCAGAGACTTTCCTCGCCGCCCCCACAATGGCCGAGCGTGTCTTTTTCAGCCTCTCCAGGCAAATCCTTCACTGGTGGGAACGCTTCCCCTGGCAGGGCCCGGGATCTGGTCCGCCATGCTTTGTCGGCCAAGTGCTGACAGTAGAGGCCGACGAGGTGCTCATCCGGGAAGGAGAAAACACACATGAGTTCTACCGGATCATATCCACAGATAAAGGACTGGAAGTTTCCGCTAAGGGGAGTGTGCTGGCAATCTTGGATCGGCCGGGGGAATTTTTCGGGGAAATGGCTGCTGTCTTGGAGCAGCCCCGCACAGCTACCATCCGCTCCCTGGGCCAGTCTGCCCTGGAAGTCTATCCGGCCCGCATGCTGCCCCATATCGTATCCGATTACCCTGAACTGAGCTGGCGCATAATCCAGGGCCTGAGCCAACGCTTAAACATCGCCAATGCCCGGACCGGCTGCTAGCATGTGCCCGGCTCACTTGCAAAGACCGAAAAACTCCCGGGCGTTATGACCGGTTTTTTCCCACACCAAAACCGTGTCTTGCCCTTTGAGCTCAGCCACCTTTCGAGCGGTAAACACGGTGAGTGCCGGTTCATTGCGTTTTCCCCGGTAAGGCTCTGGGGCTAAAAAAGGACAGTCCGTCTCCAGGACCATCCTGGACAAGGGGATATCCTGGACGGCCTTTTGCAGATCATGGGCCTTGGGAAAAGTGATGGTACCGGGAATGGAAATCTGCCATCCTCGGCGCAAGATTTCCTGAGCCAGATCCGGCCCCCCCCCAAAACAGTGCCACATCAAGGGACGTCCTTGAAAGCCGGCCTGGTCCAGAATGCGCATAGTTTCCTCTTCTGCAGCCCGGGAATGGATGATGACCGGCATATCCGTGTTCCGAGCCAGCTCCAACTGAGCTTGAAAAGCCCTTCGCTGCCTAGCATGAGGGGCGTAATCCCGAAAATAATCCAGTCCGATTTCGCCCACGGCTTTGATCCGCTGGTCTCCGAGCACGGCCGAGTGTATCTGATCCAGGCAGGAATCATCGACCTGGTTCGCCTCATGGGGGTGCATACCCAGAAGAAAAAACACCTGAGGAAACTGGGTAAAGAGGGACTTGTTCTGTCTATATGCCTGTGGTCCGAGAAATACATTGCCTACGAACTCGACACCACTCCTGGCGGCAGTGCCCAGCACATGGCCAATATCGTCTTGCAGCTTGGGCATGTCCAAATGTGCATGGGTGTCCACTCCGTTTTGCGGCAGGGCCAAGCCTTCCGGAGATTGACGCTGGTGTGAAGTCATAAATCCAACTTTTTTTGGGTTTGTTGTGATCAAAAAGCCCTGTATTCGGGATGTCCTTGCGACCAAACCGCAGACAAAAGCCGGCTAAAAAGCCGGCTTTTGTCTGCGGTTTGGTCTTGGCCAAAACCATAAAAGACAGATGATGTCCTCAGAAAGTATTCTGGGGACGAAGAAGGGTTCTCTTACGCCTCTGGTCAAAATCCCTAAGCTTGATCTCTGATCACTCCGGTAAATTTTCTTTTTTGCCCTCTTTGGGCAAAAAATTTCAGCTTTGCCGGAGGCAAAGCTGAAGTGAGGGTTTTGTTACTCTTGCTGTATTTCTATTTTCCGGGGCCTGAGCTCCTCGGTCTTGGGCAAATGCAGCTTGAGCAGCCCGTTTTTCAGATTGGCCTTGATGTTGTTGGCATCAACGGCATCTGAAAGAGTAAACTTGCGTACATAGTGGACATTGCCAAACTCGTTCTCAATAAAACGCTCATTTTCATTGTGCGCATAGGATGTGTCCGCTTCCACGGTCAAGGAATTCTTGTCCGCTGAAATCACCAGATCCTCCCGCTTGACCCCGGGCATATCCATGAGAATATAGAAGGCACCATTTTCTTGCAGGATATCTGCAGCCGGTCGAATGCGGGGCAATTCTTTGTTGGTAGTGGCTTCGGTCATAAGCGTTCCCCCCTTTAGGCAGTTTCGATGCTGATTTGCTTTGGCTTAACTTCTTCAGCCTTAGGCAGGGTTATTTCTAATAAACCGTCTTTCATTTTTGCACTAACCCGGTCCCTTTCAATATGCACATTCAAGTTTATGATGCGTTGAAATGATCCAGTCGGCCTTTCTTGTCGAAAGTAGCGTCCAGTTTCTGCCTTTCTTTCGCCTTTAATGATCAAGCTTTCCTCAGAGAGAGTTACATCGACATCTTCAATATTCATTCCAGGCAACTCAGCTCTGACATAAATATTACTATCGTCTTCTCCAATATTTAACGGTGGATAAGCAAGCCTGCGCTGACTCAGGTTTACAGGGTGCCAGAACTCGTCAAACATCTTTTCTATATTGCGGGGGAAATCATAAAGACTTGTAAAATCGAGCACCATAGTCTCTACCTCCTGTTTATCTCCAGACCCGTTTTTGTGCCTATATGAAGAGATTCAATAAGCACTCCATTCTGGCTGTCAATATTTGGATCGGAAAAAAGGAGCTGAGCAGAAATGGTCTGTACTCGAAACCAGCATCATTGGCTTGTGGTGTCAGTCCAGTTCTTGAGCTGAACAGATTCCTCAAGGAGCATAATGGGGATATCATCCCGGATGGGATAGACCAGCTCACAGGCTCGACAGATGAGGCCGTCCTCTTTGGAGGTCAGTTCCAGGTCCCCTTTGCATTCAGGGCAGACCAAGATATCCAGAAGTTCCTTATTTAATGCCATGGATCCTCCCAAGGGCTTTTAAGGATTTAAAAAATCAGCAGCAGGCATTTGTCCCTTGCCAGACTGTACGCTGTGACGTATATCCGGGGTCTGTTGAACCTTGCCTCCGGCAAGTCTGAAATACGTGGCCACTTTTTTGGTGGCCCATGTCTGAGATGGATACTCAGTAAACCGGCAGTGGTGTCACTCCTTTATGTCCGAAGTTGATCTGCATACCCACAGCACCGCCTCAGACGGAAGTCTGCAGCCGGACGAGCTGGTCCGGGCCGGTAAAGATGCTGGCCTGCTGGCCTTGGCCCTGACCGACCACGACACAGTCTCTGGCTTGAGCCTGGCTGTCCACACCGGCAAAGAGATCGGGCTGGAAATCATTCCCGGGTGTGAGCTCAGTGTACAAGCCCCAAGCGGATTCATGCACATCCTCGGCTTGTGGATTCCTCCGAGCCCGTCCAGCCTGCAAGCCGCTTTGGACTGGATGCAGGATATGCGCCGACAGCGCAATAAACGTATGCTGGCCACTCTTCGCTCTCTGGGTATAGCCATTGAGGACAGGGAAGTCAAAGACGAGGCCCAAGGAGAAAGCGTGGGGCGGCCGCATATGGCTCAGGTCCTGGTGCGCAAAGGCGTGGTCTCAAACCTGGAAGAAGCCTTTGACCGTTTCATAGGTGGAGACGGCCTGGCCTATGTGCCCAAGATGAAGCTTACTGCAGAGCAGGCCATCTCGGCCTTGAAACAGGACCAGGCCACAGTTGTCCTGGCCCATCCCTACTCCCTGCATATGACAAAGAAAAAGTTCGCTTTCGAGCTCTCCAGGTTGCAGAGCTTGGGTCTGGACGGCCTGGAAGTGTATTATCCGGAGCATAACCAGAAACAGACCGCGTTTTTTGCTGCCCAGGCCCACAGACTGGGTCTTTTGCTCAGTGGGGGATCTGACTTTCACGGCCGGATCAAACCGGATATCAATTTGGGGGTGGGACGCGGAGGCCTCCATCTTTCCTACAGCCTGGTGGAAAAAATGCGGGCCGCCCGGCGGATGCAGGGGCTTCCGGTATACTGATTGAAGACCTTGAAACCCCTTCAGCGACCATGCATATACAACCTGAACTCTTGGCTCCTGTAGGTGCCCCTGAACGTCTGGACACAGCCCTGACCTACGGTGCAGACGCTGTGTATTTGGGCGGAGCACAACTCAACCTGCGGGCTCAGAGCGGCGGGTTTTCCTGGCCGGACCTGGACCTGGCCCTTCAAAGCGCCCATTCCAGGAACCGTCGGGTCTATTACTGCCTCAATATCCTGCCTCATCCCAACCACATGCCCAAGATACGAGAACATCTGCATCGCCTCGCAGACAAACCCATTGACGCCCTCATCGCCGCCGATCCAGGGGTCATCCATCTGGCCCGAAGCATTGCCCCGCATATCCCCATTCACATGAGCACCCAGGCCAACACGTCCAACCCGCATGCGGCTGCTTTCTGGCAAGCCCAGGGCATTACCAGAGTCAACCTGGCCCGGGAGCTGGACTTGAAGGCTCTTCGAGCCTTTTGTCGTGAACTCCCTGATTTGGAGCTGGAGGTCTTTGTCCACGGCGCTATGTGCATGGCCCTATCCGGCCGTTGCCATATGAGCGCCTACCTCAATCAGCGCTCGGCCAATCAGGGTCTGTGCACCCATCCCTGTCGCTTCCGGTATCGCCCCCTGCCCCTGGAGGAAGCCAAACGGCCGGGGGAGCCCACCTGGGATCTGATTGCAGAGCAGGAATATTCAGCGGTCTTGGCCAGTGAGGACCTGGCTCTGATCGACTTTATTCCCTGGCTGGTCAAGGCCGGTATACACAGCCTAAAAATCGAGGGCAGAATGAAGACAAGCTCCTATCTGGCCCAGGTGGTGGATGTGTACGCAACAGCCTTGGCCGATGTGCGGGCCAAAACCTTTCGGCCCAAACTCTATTGGCAGGAACTGAGATTGGCCTCCTCCCGCCCTTTGTGCACCGGGTTCTTCCTGCCCAAAGGCAGAAAGCGCCTGTTCACCCCTACTCAGGGGCAGCCCCGGGCCCCGGTCGTGGCCAAGATCACCCATACCCAAGGTGAGGGGGCCTGGCGGGTCAGCGTCCGCCACAAATGGGAGGCGGACCAGGCTATCCAGATCCTGGTTCCCGGCCTCCGGCGTCCCCGTCTAACCTCTGCAAGCTACAAACTTGCAACGTTGACCGGAAACCAGACCGGGGTTCTCCATTCCGGGCAGGAGGGCATCCTTTGCTCCGAGCACCCGGACCTGCGGTCCGGACTTATGCTCCGTCTGAGTCCGGAAGACGCCGACCGGTAGTCCGCTCAAACAATGCCTGCACCGCTGCCCAGCCATCGTCGCCCATATCCCGAGAAAAATCATTGACAAAGGTGTGAATGTGCTCCCGGATGGTTTGCTCATCCATCTCCTGGGCCTGCTCTTGGATAAAGGGCCAGATCTCGGCCTCGTGCCTGCGGGCATAGTCCAGGCTGGACCGGATTTTTTCTTCCATCCAGGCCGCAAAATCCAAGCCCAGACTTCGCCGGACCACGATACCACCCAAGGGTATGGGCAATCCGGTATACTCCTCCCACCAGGCCCCAAGATCCAGAACCAGATGCAGTCCGTATTCCGGATACGTGAATCGGCCTTCGTGGATGATCACTCCGGCCTGGACCTTTCCCCGGGCCACGGCGGACATGACCTTGTCGTAGCGCATAACTTCCAACCGGCCCTGAAAACCACCGTGGGCCAAAAGGAGCATACAAGCTGTGGTCAGCTTTCCAGGCACAGCAATGGCCACATCGCTCAGATCCTTGATGTCCCGGGGCCGATCCGCAACCAGCAAAGGTCCGCATCCCCGACCCAATGCCCCGCCGCAGCTCAAAAGACGGTAATGCTCCTGAATCTGCGGGTAGACGGCCATGCTGATCTTGGCCACATCCAGCTCTTGGGCACAAACTGCTTCATTGAGTTCCTGCACATCGGCCAGGCTGGATTGAAAGGCATAAGGACGAAGATCGATCCGCTCCTGGAGCAAAGGGGCAAAGATATAGGTGTCGTTGGGGCATGGGGAGATCCCCAGTTTGAGAGCCTGATTCATTGTTTCTGTCCTCCGGGTATTTCAAGGGTCAGCCCAGACCGTGGCTGCTCTGAGCTGTGATATTTGTATCCTGATACTGGTCACAATGGCCTTGGGCTGAATACAGTCTATCTTGACAATGCCAAACGTCCATGGCAAGTCTTGATGACCGCTTGGTCATCGCATAGCCTCACTTCATCCACCTCTCACCGTAACAGCAAAAGACGTGTGAACTTGTATCCAAGCCCCACTTTCCTGAAGGTATCCCCAGAGAAGCAGCAGGCCATTTTGGATGCGGCAATAGCTGAGTTCGGAACCTATGGCTACCACCAGGCCAGCATCAACCGCATGGTGAACCGGCTTGGAATCGCCAAGGGGTCAATATTTCAATATTTCGGAAACAAACAAGGCCTTTTCGAGCATGTCTTCACCCAGGCCAAGGAGATTGTTTCCGAGCACCTGCGCTTCATTCGGGAACACACCCGGGACAAGGACTTTTTCACCCGGTTGTCCATCATTTTGACCTCCGGCTTGGCCTTTGTCCGCGAGCATCCGGGACTGTACCGGACGTACATGCATGTCTTGCGGGACGAACATCTGCCCGGCCGTGCCGCCTATCTCCTGGAAGTCAGAACAGCCTCCAGGACTTATCTGACCGGGCTGGTGGATCAAGGCTTGAATAATCGCGAACTGGACCTGGACCTGTCCAAAGAATGGGCCGTTCTCTTCCTGGACGCCCTCCTGGACCGCTTCTTCCAGGTCTTGTCCGAACCCGATCCGAAAGAAACTTCTCAACATCAGCCCCCAGGTACAGACCAAGAGCATATCCAGGCCTTGATCCGCTTTATCCGCAAAGGATTGGGCCACTGAGAAAGCCAGAGATCAGAGTTCAGCGCCGCCTCTGGCCGCAGACCGCCAGTTTGATCGGGTATAAGACTGTTTCATATGAGAAATCAGCGGTCAGTCAATGCAACACATACAAAATATCGTCCAGACCTCAACCTGGGCGATATTGTGCGAGGTAAATCATGCCCTTAAACCAAGCTCTGCACCAGCACAAACTGAGCGGCATAGCCGAGAAGATAGATGCTGGTCAGCGCCTGTCTCTTCAGGAAGGCCAGGCCCTGTTCGACTGTCCCGATCCTGTACTGGTCGGATCCCTGGCCCATACAGCCCGGGTCAAGCGGCACGGACAGCGGACCAGCTATGTCCTCAACCAGCAGATCAACTACACAAATATCTGCGTCAACCAGTGCCGATTTTGCTCCTATCACCGCAAAAAGGGCCAGGAAGGGACCTTTTTGCTCAGCCTGGAGGACATCCGAGGTAAGATCCAGGAGCAATTCCGAATGCCCATCACCGAAGTGCATATTGTGGGCGGATGCCATCCGGATCTTGGCCTGGACTTCTACGAGGCTATGCTGTCCACTATTCGGGCCTTGCGGCCTGAAGTGATCCTTAAGTGCTTTACTCCAGTGGAGATCGCACACTTTGCCCACCTGGAAGGCATCCCCACCCATGAAGTCCTGCTTCGCTTGCGTCAGGCCGGGCTGGACATGATGGCCGGAGGAGGAGCGGAGATCTTTGCCCCCAAGATCAGAGAACGTATATGCCCGGAAAAGATATCCGGACAGCGCTGGCTGGAGATATCCGGGCAGGCTCACAACCTTGGACTGCGCACCAACTGCACCATGCTCTTTGGCCACTTAGAGACTGTTCAGGACCGTCTCCACCACCTGGATCTTCTCCGCACCCAACAGGACGAGACCCAGGGATTTATCTGCTTCATCCCCCTTCCCTTTCAGACCAAGAACAACCTCCTCACGGGCATCACCCCCCTGACCGGCATCGAGGAACTTAAAACCATAGCCGTGTCCAGACTCATGCTGGACAATATCCCGCACATCAAAAGCTACTGGGTTATGCTCGGCTTAAAGCAGGCCCAGGCGGCCATGTTTTTCGGGGCCAACGATCTGGATGGAACGGTTGTTGAGGAAAAGATCGGGCATATGGCCGGGGCTGACTCCCCCCAAACCCTGTCCAGATCTGAACTGGAAGAGATGATCCAGGGATGCGGCCTTGTGCCCCAAGAAAGAGACGGATTCTTCAACCCGGTCCAGGGGATGAACCAATGAGTGCACACAAAGTCTCCGATCTGCTCCAGGCCGCACAGGCCGGTGAACGACTAGACCGGGACCAGGCCATGGCCCTGTATACCGAAACCGAGCTGCATGAACTCTCGCTGGCGGCCCAGGCTGTTCGCAACCGCCTGCATCCTGAGCCCATAGTCAGCTATGTGGTGGACCGGAACATCAATTATTCCAATATATGCGTCTGCGGATGCCGATTCTGCGCATTCTATCGGACTCCTGGACACAAGGGGGGATACGTCCTGGAGTTGTCTGAACTCGAAAACAAGATCCAGGAGGCCATAAATCTGGGAGCCACTCAGATCCTGCTCCAGGGCAGTCACCACCCGGATCTGGATATCGGCTTTTATGAGCAGATGCTCTTAGCAATTAAAGAGGCATTCCCGGGCCTGCACGTGCATGGGTTCTCCCCTCCGGAGGTGATGCACTGTGCCTTTCTTTCCGGACTGTCCCCTGCCCACGTTTTGGATCGGTTGATTGCCGCTGGCCTGGATTCCATCCCCGGTGGAGGAGCAGAGATCCTGGTGGATCGGGTGCGCGAAGAAATCGCCCCCAACAAGTGCTCGGCCCGGGAATGGCTGGAAGTCATGGGCCTGGCTCATAAAAGAGGTCTTCTGACCACAGCCACCATGATGTTCGGACATGTGGAGACCCTGCAGGACCGGGTGGACCACCTCCTGGCCGTGCGGGAGCTGCAGGACCGGACCAAAGGCTTTACAGCCTTTATTCCCTGGACCTTTCAGCCAGACCATACCGCCCTGTCCGCGCGCAAGGCCACCAGCATAGAGTATCTGCGTCTTCTGGCCCTTTCCCGCCTGGTCCTGGACAATGTGCCCAATCTCCAGGTCTCCTGGGTGACCATGGGGGCCAAGATCGGCCAATTGGGCCTTTTTTCCGGGGCCAACGACTTCGGCTCGACCATGATCGAGGAAAATGTTGTCGCCGCCTCCGGAGTCAGCTTTCGGATGAGCGAAGGATACATGCGGGAGGTCATCGAAGCGGCCGGGTTTGTACCCAGGCAGCGCAGGATGGACTATTCACATGTTGAACTCTGAAGAACTCAACATGTGAACTGACACAAAAAAATCCCTTTACTGCAAACACTTATGCCCCATTTACAGACTTCAACCACCCATCTTCCCCCGAGCACCCGGCCCCTTCGGATGGGCAAAATCAGCTACCTCAACGTGCTGCCTATCTACTATGCCCTGGACAAGGGGTATATACCCCACAATTTTGTTTTCACCTCCGGTCCTCCTGCCGAGCTGAACACCAGGATCAAGGCCGGAGAGCTGGACATGAGCGCGGCCTCGAGCATTGAATACGCCCGAAACTTCCAGGACTACCTGCTCCTGCCCCAGGTGGCCATAGGCAGCCAAGGACCGGTGCAAAGCGTTCTCCTCCTCAGCCAGGTACCGCTTTGCTCTTTACAGGGACAGTCCATCCTGATCAGTTCCCAGACCCACACCTCAGCCGCACTGCTGCGCCTCTTGGTCCGGGAAAACATGGGCCTGGAAGTGAGGTACGAAACCGGGGATATCACGGCCAGACTGAAGGCCGAGAACCCGCCCACCGCCTTTCTGGCCATAGGCGACGAGGCCCTTCGCCTGCGTAACCATCCTGATTTTCCGTATCATCTGGATCTTGGACAGGCTTGGCTGGAATGGACCGGTCTGCCGTTCATCTTTGGGGTCTGGATCGGACGAAAGCCGGAACAGGTCCGAGAAAAAGAGCATCTCCAGGCAGGGACCCAGCAGCTCTTGGCTTCCAAGGCCTGGGGCTTACGCCGGATCCCCTTTTTCGCCCGCTTGGTCAGTGAGCAGGGTATCCTCAATTATCAGGCCTTGGTGTCCTACTTCAACGGGCTGGTTTACGAGTTCGGACCCAGGGAGCAGGCCGGATTGGAGGTCTTTTACAAAAAGCTTCACGCCTGCGGCGAACTCCCCCGCATGCCCCAGCTGCGCTTTGTAGCTATTCCCAACGATTACGAATAAAATCCAGAGACTGATCTAAAATAGACCGTTCTGCAGTAGGCGGGAAGACGCTCAAGGCTTGTCTGGCAGTACGCAGAAACGTGTCCGCTTCGTCCCGAGCCTTTTGACTCAACCCTTTCTCCTGGATGCTTGATAAAATCCATTCCTGCTCGTGAGTGTCTAAGGCATGGTCCTTGATTTTGGACAGAAGCTGCAATTTCGTCTCCTGTTCCAATTGATCCAAAAAAAAGATCAGCGGCAGGGTCAGCTTCCCTTCACGCAAATCTCCGCCCAGGGGTTTGCCGGACTGAGACGGGGGTGCAGCATAGTCCAGGGCATCGTCCACAAGCTGGAAGGCAATACCCATATTCAGGCCAAAAACCTTGGCTGCCTCTTCCTGTTCCGGTTGGCATCCGGCCATCAAGGCCCCGCTTTGGCAGCAGGTCTGAAGCAAAAACCCGGTCTTGCCCACTATGATCTCCAGGTACTCCTCTCGGGACAGAGCCGGCTGCTTCATACGTTCGATTTCCAGGATCTCCCCAGTAGCCGTCTGATAGATGGCTTCAGATATACAGGACATCAAAGAGAGATTGTTGTATTCGGTAACCACCTTATTAGCTTTGGCCAGCAAGGCGTCTCCGGCCAGCAAGGTAGCGCTGGTTCCAAACAGGAGGTGAGCAGAACACTGGCTGCGGCGGATGGCGGCATTATCCAATATGTCGTCGTGGAGCAGGGTTGCTGAGTGAATGAATTCCAGAGCCGCGGCCAAGGGATAGAGATTTATATCCCTTCGGCCGCAGGTGAGAGCCTGATAGGTCAGCAGACACAGGGCCGGGCGCAGACGCTTTCCACCTCCGCTCAGGATGTGTTCGGCCACAGGCTGGACCAGAGGGTTCAACCCGGAGCAGATCTTACGTAAGCTTTCTTCAATATGGGGTAAATGAAGTTGGAAAAAATCGTTCAGCGAAGGCATGGCTCCCCTGATACACTACTGCCCATCGACTGGCAAGGGATCTTTATCCGCGCCCAGCAAGCGTTTCCCCGCCCGGCCGAGGCTGGTAAAGGCTGAATCCATATCCCACTCATCCTGGCTTCGCCACCCCACCCGATTGGAGATGCTTCGGATCTGGACAAAGGGCAGTCCATGCACAGTGCAGGCCCAGGCCAGAGCGAAGCCTTCCATGTTTTCAATGTCAGCACTTGTTCGTGCCTGGAGTTGTCTGGCCCGTTGAGGAGTCCCGCTCACTCCAGCCACACTCAGACTGACCACTTGAGGCCAACCGGAGTCCAACTCCAAGCCCATGTTTCGGGCATCAACATCCGGCTGCAAGGATAACGAATCCCAGATCACCTTTTTCCGAACCCGGCCCTGGCCAAACCCCAACCCCCTGGCATCCAACCCGTCTGCTGTATACAGGCCGAACTCGGGCCAGATCTCGGTGTGGACCCCCACCACACTCCCCAGGGGAAAAGCTTGCAGGGAAAAGCTTCCGGCAATTCCCATGTTCAACACTCCAGCCAGGTCTGGTTTCCGGCCCACAAGCTTGCCCAGAGCCATAGCCGCATTCACCGGACCGATCCCGGTAATGAGCAGAAGCAGGGTTCTCAGGCCCCAAGTATATTCCTGCACACAATTGACCTGCATGGGCAAGCCTTGAGCCCGGGGGCCAAGCACGGCGTGCATTTCCTTGCGGGTGGCCGTGACCAGGACGATGGGCTGATGTGCGCCTTGCGTATCCATAAAATAGCCAAGACTTCCTCTGTTATCAAAACCTGCTCGCGAAGTTATGAAAAACTCCTCTCCAGGGAAGAAACTTCCTGTGGCCTCTCCCATGGGATAAAGCCTACGAACAAGGAAGGGGGCTCAAGCTTGTGCCTGTGCCTACAACCGCCAATAGGTGGCTCCGGATCTGCGGATCGCTTCCTGTGGCAATAGACCCTTGATATCTGCAACGACAGCCTTTTCCGGACTGCGCAGGGTGGACAGAATATCTTCGACGGAGAGTTGCTTATACCACGTATGGGGCACAGCCAGGATCAGGGCGTCCAGTTCGCGTACATCCTCCCAAAGAGTCAACTCCAGGGCAAACTCCTCTCTGACCTCCAGATGATCAACAAGCGGGTCGTGGGCCAAAATCTGGACGCAGAAGCTTTCCAGCTCTTTGATGATGTCTACAACTCGAGTGTTGCGCAGATCAGGCACATTTTCCTTAAAGGTCAGCCCCAGTACCCCAACCCTGGCTCCATGGACCCCGTTTCCGGCCTGGATGATATTCTTGACCACTTTCTGGGCCACAAACTGCCCCATGTTATCGTTGATCCTTCTCCCGGCCAAGATGACCTGGGGATGATAGTCCAAAGCCTCGGCCTTGAAGGTCAGATAATAAGGGTCAACGCCTATGCAGTGCCCGCCCACCAGGCCGGGCCGGAAGGGTAGAAAGTTCCATTTGCTCCCTGCAGCCTCCAAAACATCCAGGGTATCTATGTCCATACGTTCAAAAATCAGGGCCAGCTCATTCATCAAGGCAATATTGAGGTCCCGCTGAGTATTCTCAATAACCTTGGCCGCCTCCGCCACCTTGATGCTCGGGGCCTTGTGCACCCCGGCCCGGACCACCTTTGAATAGACATCGGCCAAGAAATCAGTAATCTCGGGTGTCTGTCCAGCCACGACCTTGACGATGTTCTCCAAGGTATTCACCTTGTCTCCAGGGTTTATCCGCTCCGGAGAATAGCCGATCCAGAAATCTTGCCCGCAGCAAAGCCCGGATCTCTCTTCCAGCAAGGGAAGACACAGTTCTTCAGTCAGGCCTGGATAGACCGTTGACTCATAGACCACCACCGTCCCTTTTTGCATATATTGCCCCACGGTGACCGTGGCCGCCTGGATCGGCCCCAGGGCCGGACGGTGGTTGGAGTCTATAGGGGTGGGAACGGCCACGATAATGAGATGGGCCTTGCTTAAGTCCTCCGGGTGGGCCGAAAAAACCACATCCGCAGCCAGGAGGTCCTTGGACTGGACCTCTTTGGTCCGGTCCCGACCGTGCCGGAGTTCATCCACCCTGGCCTGAGATATATCGAAACCAAGGACCCGAAAATGCTTGGCCAGGGCCACAGCCAGTGGCAGGCCCACATAGCCGAGTCCGACAACGGCGATTTTTTTCTTCCCTTCCTGAAAATCAGCCAACCTGAACATGCCGGTGCCTCCTTGCTTGTCATTTCCCTTGAAATCTGACAGTATAAAGGACAAAAATTTTGGAGGATACACATGGATTTCTTGCCCATCAAACGCGCTTTGCTCAGTGTCACCGACAAGTCCGGACTGACTGATCTGTGCTCAGCCCTCGCCGAGAACCAGGTAGAGCTGATCTCCACAGGCGGGACTATGCGCCATATTCAGGATGCCGGATTCCAAGTGACTGCTGTGAGTGAAGTGACCGGATTTCCTGAAATCCTTGGGGGACGGGTGAAGACCCTTCATCCCCTCATCCATGCCGGGATCCTGGCCGACAAAGACAACCAGGAGCACGTAGACACCCTGAGCAAAATGGATATCCTTGCCTTTGATCTGGTCTGTGTCAACCTGTATGATTTCGCTCAGGCCCTGGAACAGCAAAAAAAAGACCACGAACTCATTGAAGAAATCGACATTGGTGGCCCCACCCTCCTTCGGGCTGGAGCCAAGAACTATCACAGTCTGACCGTTTTGCCCTCTACCGAAACCTATACCCAGTTTATGGCCGAGCTGGAAAAAAATAACGGATCAATAAGCCTGGATTTCAGAAAACAGATGGCAGCCGAAACCTTTGCTGTCACTTCCAACTACGATGCCACGATAGCCAAGGCCTTGGAAACAAACGCATAGATAAGGAGTATTTTATAGCCGGAAAGATCACTGGCCATACCAGCGGCCTCAAACCCAGTCACCTCAAGCTTCTTCATCGCTTTTTCCGTCGCCGCTACCCAAGCCAGGGCGGATACAGCAGCGAGCAGGCCCATGAACTGGCCGGACTCAGTGATATGACTGGCCGTCAACTGGGGTTACTCATCGATCGTCAAGGCCGACCGGCCATGCTCTTGGTCGGTGACCGGGACCAGATTGTCATACCCGACCTTGGCCGACATCGGCAAAGCGATGGCCGATTGCGGGGACTTAGATTTCTGCATACCCATTTCGGCACCTCAGGCCTGTCTCAAGACGATCTCATGGATCTGGTCTTTCTCCGCCTTGACTCCATAGCCGCCTTGACCGTGGACGGGCAGGGATTGCCAGATCGATTGCAGTGGGCCCAAATCCTGCCGCCCAATCCCCGGCAGGAACTCTACCAGGTTTCACCTGTCCTGGCCTGGGACCGGGTGCATGTCGATTTCACCGCCCAAGCGGAAGCCCTGGAGACCGAGCTGCAGCGTCAGGCCGGAACTGGAAGGCCTTTTTCCGCCCAGGAACGTGCTCTGCTCATCAGTGTGAGCACAGCCCCCAAAAAGATGCAGGAGGCCTCTCTTCGAGAACTCTCCGACTTAGTGAAGACCGCCGGATTGGAGTGTGCAGGACATCTGATCCAGCGGGTGAGTGCAGTCAATCCCAAGCATATTCTCGGCCGGGGCAAGCTGGCCGAACTGGAGGTTCAGGCCCTGCAAACCGGAGCGGCGATTTTGGTCTTTGACCGGGAACTGGCCCCGGCCCAAATGCGCAACTTGGCCGACATCACCGAACGTAAGGTCCTGGACCGGACGCAGATCATACTGGACATATTTGCTCAACACGCCACAAGCCGGTCCGGAAAGCTTCAAGTAGAGCTGGCTCAGCTGGATTATACCCAGCCCAGATTGGTAGGCAAAAACAAAGCCTTAAGCCGTCTGGCCGGAGGTATCGGCGGCCGAGGGCCGGGAGAAACCAAGCTGGAACTGGATCGACGGCGGATCAAGGAGAGGCGGACCAAGATCAACAAAGAGCTGGCCAAAATCAGGGCCCGCCGCGGGGCAACCCGCACCCGCAGAGAAAAGGCCGGTCTGCCCATCGTTGCCTTGGTGGGCTACACAAACGCCGGAAAATCCACTTTGCTGAACACCTTGACCGCCAGTCAGGTACTCACAGCAGACAAACTCTTCGCCACTCTGGATCCCGTTACCCGCAGACTGCGTTTTCCGGAGGATCGGGAAGTCATCCTGACCGATACCGTAGGCTTCATCAGCTCCCTTCCCGTGTCTTTGCGGGAGGCCTTTTTGGCCACCCTGGAAGAACTGGACTCCGCCGATGTCCTCGTTCAAGTGACCGACGCCGGCCACCCGGAGTTGATCCAGCATATAGATGCCGTTCAGACCCTTATGCAGGAACTGGGCCTTCATACCATTCCCCGGCTTTTGGTCCTCAACAAATGGGATACCGTAGATTCCGCACAACGCATGACCCTGTTGAGCCGTTACCCTCAGGCTCTGCCGGTGTCCGCTGTGGACCGTTCCGGACTGACCGCCCTGCTTGAAGCTGTTGGCCAAAGGCTGCCTGCAGTCACTGTATACCCCAAGGACCAAGGCTCAAGCCTCACACAGTATCATGATTCTAAGTGATTATTCGCAAACATGTGACTGTTGACCCCTCATTCGCATGCAACCAGAATTTAGTTTACATATCGATATCTATGTGACATGTCGAAATATATCAGATTTGCTGGAGGCAAAGCTGAACACTATGCATCTGTCTTCCTTCCTGGCTCAACGAGATACATATCTTTCCGGTCAACTGGTCTTTACCAACGGATGCTTCGACATTTTGCATCCAGGACATGTGGACTACCTGGTCCGGGCCAAAGCACTGGGTGCCCACCTGGTTGTGGGGCTGAACAGTGACAGGTCCATACGCAGATTGAAAGGCTCCTTTCGGCCGATAAATTGTGAACACGACCGGATGGTGGTCCTCTCCGCCCTGGAATGCGTGGATCAGGTCATCCTTTTCGATCAGGAGGCCCCTCTTGAGCTCATTCAGGCCATAAGTCCGGACATCCTGGTCAAAGGCGGCGATTGGCCCGTTGAGGATATTGTGGGCCGAGAACACGTCCAGGCCCAAGGGGGACAGGTACGCAGTCTGCCTTTGCTCCCTGGCTACTCCACCTCAAGGATCATCGACCGCATCCTTTGCCGGACAAAATCCTTATGAGTAAGATCGTAGCTCCATCCGACTCCTTGCTTTTTTCACCGTCACCATTTAGCATGAAATGGTAATGGAGTCGCGTTGACGGATTATGGATATGGTCATTGACCATGCCTCTTTCAAGCACAAAGATTAATATCAGTCATAAGACATACAGTTTTCTGCTTTTGGCTTCATTTTGGAAAGGAGGAACATCATATGGCTCAGATACAAAAGATCCTCTGCGCAGTGGATTTTGCCGAGAACAGTCCCCAGGTAGCAGATTATGCCCGAACCCTGGCCGAGGCTTTCCAAGCTGAATTACATGTTGTGTACGTGGCGCCAACCTTGGCTCAATACGTCGGCTTTCAGATCGCTCCCAGTTCTATAGAAAATTTCGTCAGTGAAATCATTTCCGGGGCTGAACAAACCATGGACACTTTCCTCAGTGAGAACTTCGCCCCGGCTCAGGCCCAGGGTCACGTTCTTTCCGGATACGCTGCAGAAGAAATCCTGGGCTTTGCCAATGAGCACAATATAGACCTCATCGTCATGGGCACGCACGGCCGCAAAGGCATAGACCGCATACTTTTTGGCTCTGTGGCTGAAAAAGTGGTCAAGTCCGCGTCTATGCCCGTTGTTACTTTGCGCCCTCGTGCAGCTGACACCGCCGACTGAGCTATGTTCTCTCTGCCTTGGAAAAAGCGCCTGCCCCCAACGGGATTGGATTGTGGGCAGGCCTGGACGAAGCTGGTCGGCTTCCGCCGCAGTAAGCAAGGAGTCACCCTTGAGCGCATCGGACGCATGCCGTGGACAGGACAGGACAGAGAGAGTCCGCAGCACATGGCCACAAAGTTGGCAGCCTTATACAGCGGGCTGCAACTCGAATCCGGGCCGGTGATCACCTCCTTGGCCGGGCATTCGGTCATTATGAAGCGCTTGAACCTGCCGGTCCAGCAGATCAAAGACCTGCCCAACACACTGCCCGACCTGGCCAGCCAGCACATACCCTTTGATATTCAAGATGTATGTCTGGACTACCAGATCCTGGACCAGGAGGACGACATAGACTCCAGGACCATTCTCCTGGTGGCCAGCAAAAAAAAAGTTGTCCATGAAACCCAGTGGATCCTGTCCCAAGCCGACCTAGAGACCCACATATTGGATGTAGACGGTTTCGCCGTATGTAATTGCTTTGAATTTAATTATCCAGAGCAACAGGAGACCCCTGTGGCCTTGCTGGATATCGGGGCTCATCAAAGCACCTTTTGCGTCGTTGCCCATAGATGCCCTTTGTTTCTTCGTGATGCTGGCTTTGGTGGACAGCAGGTCACCGACCGTTTGGCTGAGCAGTTGGACCTTTCCAGTGTGCAAGCCGAAACCATGAAATGGCAGTCCTCGGATGCACTTCCTGCTGAGATCAGGACCCATGTGGAACGTGAAATACGTTCGATCTTTATATCCTGGACTGAAGAGATCCGCCGTTTGCTGCATTATTACATCAATTCCCAATCTGTTGCCCCCTCGCCTCCCAAAACATTATACTTAAGCGGCGGGGGCAGTCTGCATCCCGGTCTGGAAGCATTTTTAAACGAGCATTTGGATTTCGAGACCGCGTATCTCGATCCATGGCGGCACTGCCATATCGACGATTCACGTTTTGATATAGGCTACCTTAACAGCCTCGGCCCACAATTTGCCGTCTCTGCCGGTCTGGCCTTGCGTGGAGTATGGTGAATCGGAGCTTTCCATGCTGACCATCAATCTTCTCCCGCATACAAAGAAGACACCCACCTCAGATCGCCGGAAACAGGTCCTGCTTCTTGTGCTCGTTGGCGTGCTCCTTGCTGCCGGATTGATACAGTCCAGGCAGATGCTCACTGCCAAGGTCAATAGGCTCAGCCAGGAAAAGACATCCAAGAGCTCCACGTTGAGCAAGCTGCAAGAACAGCTCATCCAGATCAAAGATTTCAAGAAAAAAGGCCAAGAGCTGAAAACTCGGATCCGCATCATTCGAAAGATCCGAAGACAACAAGCCTTGCCGGTGCGCTATCTCGACGAAATAGCCAAATATATCCCTCAGGAAAAACTCTGGTTTGAGTCATTACGCATGGATGATCAGGGGGGGATCACCTTGAGCGGAATCGCTCTGGACAACCAAGTCTTTGCCCGCTATCTGCAGAAGCTGCGGCAATCCCCCTACATCTCCGATGTCTCACTGCAGCAGACCCAGCGCAAAGAGATACAAGGATTGCGTTTGGTCGCCTTTCGGTGCAGCCTTATGGCTGCCAGTGAACATCCGGAACCAGGAGAGAATCGTGGCTGAAAAGCCTTTCAGCAAAAGATGGGACAATCTGTCCATGGGCCGCAAGGTCCTTGTGTGCTTGGCCGCCTTGGCCGGAATCGTGACCCTTTCCTGGTACTTGCTGTTAAAGCCCCAGATGGACAAGATACAATCTCTGCAACAGGATATAGGCCGCTTGGATCAAGAGATTGCTACCGCCAGGGCCCAAGTCAAGGCTTTGCCCAAACTTAAAAAGGAGGTTGCGGCCAAGCGGCGAGTACTGGTGTATGCCCAAACCTTGCTTCCGGATACAGATGCCGATGCCGAGAACCTTCTCTCTTCCATAGAAGAGTTGGGCAACGACGCTGGAATTGATTTCCTTCTCTTTACCCCGGGCAAGGAAAAAAATCACGATTTCTACGCTTCTCGGTCTGTTGATGTCCGCTTTCAGGGCACATTTCACAACCTGATGCACTTCTTTGACCGCCTTTCAGGGCTGGATCGTCTGGTCACTTTGGAATCGGTCCAACTTCACCCGGTTACCGACAACCAGACTACAGGAGTCAGTTTACAAGCGGACTGCCGACTCAACATCTACCGCATGCTCTCAGAGCAGGAACTCGCGAACCGGGACGGAAAGTCCTCATGAAGGGCAAGACATTGCGCCACACGATAGGCATCCGTGCAGGCAACATTTTCAATCATCTTGTTCTGGCTGGACTTTTAGTCTGTGGACCTGCCTTGGGTCTTAAGGCCCAAACGCATATCCCAAGCGCTGATATTGGCAAGCCGGACTGGATTACCCCGCCTGCCTTTACCTATACCGCTCAAGACAGGGTTGATCCCTTCGCCTCTTTTTTGCACTCTCCAGAAAATGGTTTGCCAGAAGACCAGGCAGCAGATAGTTCTTTGTCCCCCTTAGAGAAGGTTGCCCCATCCCAACTCAAACTGGTGGGCATTTTGCAACCCCACAAGAAACAAAGTCGAAGTGCCTTGGTGGAACTGCCCGACGGAAAAGGCTATATCCTCAGACCAGGGACCCCCATAGGGCGCAACCAAGGCATTGTGACCATAATCAGCCCCGATAAAGTTACCATTGAAGAAACAAAAACCACTCCTTGGGGACGTGAGATTTTGCACTCCGTTGTATTGGAACTCCATGGCTCAGGAGAAGAGGATGCCGAATAACTTGCTACACAAGCCGATATTCTTTTGGGCACACAGCACTTTCTGGGTGGCAATCCTGGGTATGGCCATGGCCTCCATCATCGGTTGCGCTGGGCAGGCACAGCACAATCAGCATAGAGAAGATCAGGCAGGCGAATACTCTTCGCCCCTGGCTGCTCCAGAAACGATGACCAATAGCTCATTATCGGTTAAAGGTGGAGATGGACAGCATCCCAAGGCACAATCCCCGTCGGTCGTTCGCTTTGAGCGCTCAGGACGCAAACATATCCTGTCCATTCCCATCCAGGCCCAAACCCACATCACCCCGACATACAACCCCAAAAACCTGACTCTGGCCTTTGATGGGCCAATCCCGGAGCTGAAGATCCCCTCAACCATACCCGGCGAATTGATCTCTTCGGTCAAGGCCAGGAAAAATGCGCAGGGCATACATAGACTGGAGGTGCTTTGCAACCGGGAAGTTCAATTTCTGGTCACCAGAGCGCAGCCCAACCTGGCCGAAGTGCACGTGAGCCCCGCCAAGACAATCTCATCCCTGAATCAGGACCAGCAAGCAGATCCTTCCCCAGAGCTTGAGTCCATAGACTTTCAAGAAAACGACGACGGCGATCTCATCCTGGAACTGACGGCCACTCAACCTTTTGATTACCGATTGCAGTCTGGAAAAGACAATGAACTGCGCTTGGTGTTGCCCCAAACATCCATCCCTCCACACCTGGTCAAGCTCTACCGGTTGCCTCGATTTCAAACTGCTGTTCGTTCCGTTTTACTGACCAACACCCAAAAAGGGGCCTTGGTGGTCCTGGCTGGGGCCCAGGAACCGGTTCCTGTCAACCGTACTGGGCGCACAATGTATTTGCGTATACCGGCTCAAAAACCGGACTCGATGCCTCCTGAATCTGCGACGCGCACAACTCCAGATACTCAGGACCAAGGTCCTGTTTCCAGCTCCAGGGATGATCGTTTTGACAACAGGCAGATACGGCTCTATCCGGGCATGAAAAAGGAGTATTCAGGGTCGCCCATAAGCCTCAACCTACAGGATGCGGAGATTGAACATGTACTTCGGCTTATAGCCGAGGTGGGCGAATATAATTTGATTCTGGATGAAGATGTCTCTGGCACGGTATCTCTAAAGCTGGAAAAAGTTCCCTGGGATCAGGCCTTGGATTTGGTTTTGCTGCAAAAGGGCTTGGGCATGGTCCAAAGAGGCAATATATTGCGCATAGCTCCGGCATCCACCCTGGAAGAGGAGCAACAGCGCATTATAGAGGCCAGAAAAACGGCCATGCAAGCAAGGCAAAGTGAACAAGATGTCGCGCCTTTGCGCACTGAATATATTCAAATAAATTACACAAAAGCTGCTGATCTGCAGTCCAATTTGCAGAAGTTCGTCAGTGAACGAGGAAAATTAGGCTACGATGCCAAAACCAATCAACTTATTGTTTCCGACACTCAAAAAGCAATCGAGAGGATCAGAAATGTGGTTCGCAAGCTGGACCGGGCTGAACGGCAAGTGCTCATAGAAGCCCGCCTGGTATATGCCACAGACGAATTTCAACGCAGCATGGGGCTTAAATGGGGGGGATATACAAAACCTGGAGATTATACACAAAACTACCGACTATTTGATCCATCATTTTTGAGTGATTACGGATTACCGCCAGATGCTGACTGGAATCCAGTCAACCTGACAACTGAAGATGGAAATCCGTCAACCATCCAACTGGGCACCATGTTTCAGAAAGTCTTCGGTAATACAATGTACACCTTGGACGCCAAGCTGGAATTGGGTGAGAGCCAAGGTCAAGTCCAGACCATATCCTCTCCCCGGGTGGTCACCTTAAACAATCAATTGGCGGAAATCATTCAAGGGACCAAGATTGCCACAAAAAACGAATCTGAAAGCGGCGGAACCACCACTCAATACGTTGACGCCACCTTAAAGCTTGCTGTGACCCCTCAAATTACTCCGGACAACAAGCTTATCCTTGAGCTGGACATCTCGGATGACAGTCCAGTATCTGATGGTGAGGACATCGAAACCCGTAGTATTCAGACCAAGTTATTTGTTGACAATGAACAAACAGTCGTTATCGGCGGTGTCCAACAGGTAAACAAATCCAATACTCGGGACACGGTACCGGGCTTGTCCAGAATTCCCCTTTTAGGCTGGCTGTTTAAAAGCAAATATACATTGCATACCAAACGAGAGTTGCTTATATTCATTCGTCCCCACATCATTGAATCCTAAACAAGGAGAACACCGTTGGCTTGCAAAGCCGGTCATCCCCGGGACATGGTCCGATCTGAGATCAAGGAGTTCGCTCAGTACACACCTGGTCGATCCATTGACGAAATCCGTCGAGAGTTGGGCCTGGGTAAGGTCATCAAAATGGCCAGCAATGAAAACCCGTTGGGGACCTCTCCCCTGGTTCGCAAGGCAGTTCAGCGTCGGGCAGATCTCATCTTTCGCTATCCCCGCCCCAACTCTCCAGACTTAGCTGCTGCCTTGAGCCGTCATTTGAATCTGCCTGCAGACCGATTTGTTATCGGCAACGGGTCAGACGAGATCATCGATTTATTGATCAGGGTCCTCACCCGGCCCGGTGACAACCGCATGGTTATCTTCGATCCCAGTTTCAGCATCTATAGACTGCAGGCCAAGCTGTGTGGCGTGGACCTGGTCCAAATCCCCCTCAATCCGGATTTCAGCTTTCCCTTGTCTCAGGTCCTCTCCAGCGTGGATCATACCACCTCTTTGGTCTTTGTCACCAATCCAGACAACCCCTCAGGATATGCAGCCAGCCGCGAGGACTTGCTGAGCTTGGCTGCCAATCTGCCCGGCAATACGCTGCTGGTTATCGATGAAGCCTATATAGAGTTTGCTGACGACCCCCAGCGTCTTTCGCCCCTATTAGACCTGGCTTCCCTTGATAATGTCGTTTTGTTGCGCACTTTCTCCAAGCTTTACGGATTGGCTGGTTTGCGCCTGGGCTATGGAATCATGCCTCCCTGGCTGGCTGATCTTTTGCACAGGGTCAAACTTCCCTTCAGCGTCAATCTGCTTGCGGAACATGCCGGTATTGCCGCCCTCCAGGATCAGCATTTTGTCCAGACCAGCCGAGAGACTGTCATATCAGGCCGGAAAGAGCTTTTTCAAGGTTTTGACCACTTAGGGTGGACGGTTTATCCCAGTCAAGCCAACTTCCTCCTGATCAAACCCAGCTGTCCAGCTCATCACCTCGTTGAAGAGCTCCTCAAAAAAGGGTACATCGTGCGGGCCTTAGACAGTTACGGTCTTGGTGATCATGTCCGTATCTCGGTGGGAACCAAAGCAGAAAACCTTGGACTGCTGCGTGCTTGCAGCGAAATTCAGGCCCATTATGGCTGAGAATTCACCTTTTATTGTCACAGTTGACGGCCCTGCCGGAGTCGGCAAATCCACGCTGACCAAATCACTGGCTGAAAAGTACATGCTGGCCTATTTGGACACCGGGGCCATGTTTCGGGCCTTGGCCTTGTATCTCGGAGACGGATCCTGGAATTGGAGCAGTCAGAGACTGCAAGACGCTCTGAGCGATGTGGATTTTCGACTCACAGATCAAGGTGCAGACACAACTCTGACTTTGAACTCCACCCCCATCGGCCCTGAGATACGCAGAGAAGAGGTCGGCCTGTGGGCTTCCAGCCTCGGACAACGTAAAGAAATTCGGACCTGCCTCAAGCTCGCTCAACAGGAGATCGGGCGCAGAACCTCCCTGGTGGCAGAGGGACGGGACATGGGCACTGTTGTCTTTCCCAGGGCCCAGTGCAAGATATTTCTGGATGCTACAGTTCAAGAACGGGCTCGCCGACGTTGTCTACAACTTGACCAGCAGGGACACCACCAAGACGAACATAAGGTTGCTAAAGATCTTTTAGAAAGGGATAGGCAGGATCGGAGCAGGACAGAAGCCCCGTTGCGCCCGGCTGAGGATGCCTATGTGCTGGACACCACGGATCTCAACCTGGATCAGGTCATGCATTGGCTCTTAGCCCTGGTCCAGAAAGCTCGCAGGCCCGCATGAAACGATAAAAAATTGTATCTCAGATTGCTTCTTCGAAGACTTCTGGCAATGACGGGTAGGGTCCCAGAGCTACGGGATATCACTTGAACCCGTCATTATCGAGCATAGCGAAGCAACCTTCCATAACTGATATCAACGAATCTGACCGCAAGCGGCGGCACAAACTGAGCGATAGGATCTGAGCACACCCATAGCTTGTCACCTAAAGCTCACCCCTACTTTTTTCGCTTCTTCTGAAGCAGAAAATACCCGGCCGATCACCGCAGCCAAGTCCCCCTGTTCACGAAGTTCATCCCGGACCTTATCCAGCTTTGACTCCGCAACAGCCAGGAGAAGTCCACCAGACGTCTGAGGATCGAACATAATATCCTCAAGAATGGGGTCGCTTTCTCCATTGACTGACAAGAACTCCTGACAATGAGCTTTGTTCGCATGGGCTCCGGCCGGAACAAGGCCCACCGCGGCCAGATCACGACTATAATCTAGAAGTGGAACTTCATGTATCCAAATCTGTATATGCACGTCCGAGGCCTTGGCCATTTCCAAAGCATGTCCTCCAAGCCCAAACCCGGTGACATCTGTTGCCCCCCTGAGATTATGATTACGGATAACCTGTGCACCGACCGCATTAAGTCGACCAGCCCACGTAGCAAGCAGCTGTTCGAATTCTTGGGCATGAGGCCATCTCGCCTTAATTCCGGTAGCCAATATGCCGGTCCCTATAGGTTTGGTCAGGACTAAGAGATCACCAGCCTGGGCGCCTGTATTCACCGCAACCTGCTCAGGATGCACCTCTCCGGTGACCGCCAAACCAAACTTAAGTTCCGGATCCTGGACAGTGTGACCTCCAGCCATTACGGCTCCTGCTGCACGCACAGTTTCCCGTCCACCCTGCAATACTTGGGTTAAAACCTCCAGGGAAAGGCAATCCCTCGGAAAACACATGATATTCATAGCCGAAAAAGGCTGTGCGCCCATTGCGTAAATATCAGACAATGAGTTGGCAGCAGCAATAGACCCGAATATATAGGGGTCGTTGACCATGGGGGTCAGGATATCCACAGTTTGGACCATGGCCCGATTTTCAGGAAAGCGAAGAACTGCTGCATCTTCGCATCCCTTGCCGGAGACTAAGATACGTTCGTCTCTCTCCCAGACAATCTCTGCAAGTGCCGACTCCAGGTCCCCTGGAGAAAGTTTTGCTGCTCACCCAGAGGCTTTGACAGTATCCACGAGATGCACGTCTTTCATCACCTGTCCCTTCTTGATTTTGGATGTGTACAATGGCCATCAATCCCCATGTAGCTGAGAAAGGCCTTGGTGGCGGGATATTGCTCTCTCTGGGAATTAACAATTGCGTAAAATCGCCGATGCAACGGGGTTACCTGATCAGGCAGCTGCGTAATTTCCTTTCTTTGTAATGGATTTTCAGCTGCCAAAGAGGAAACCATACTTACCCCCAAACCAGATCTGATACAGGCCAAAACAGCTTGGGTGGTGCTCACACAGGCCATAATATTGAGATCTTCCCAGGGAATTTGCATGTTTTCAAAGGATTCAGCCATAGCCTTTCTTGTCCCTGAGCCGCTTTCACGAACGATCCATGGCCAGTCCTGTAATGGTTGATTGTTGACCATAGAAAGTATTTTCTTATTGTCGAAACCGGCCACAAGAACGAGTTCATCCCGAGCCACTTCATAATATGTAAGACCAAAACTTTCCTCTCGAGCTCCTACCACTCCGATTTCAACATCTCCTGATAGAACAGCCTCAATAATACTTGTCGAGTCGCCAACTTCCAGACGCATTTGCACTTGAGGATGTTTAACATAAAATTGTCCCATGATCCTGGGTAATATATAATGAGCAGGGATGGTACTCCCCCCAAGAAACAAGCGTCCTGCAATGCAGTTGTTGAGCATGGATATCTCAGCTTCTGCCTTACGCCTGGCATTCATCATGACCTGAGCATGTGTGTACAAGGTATGCCCTGCTTGTGTGGGCAAGATCCTCCGAGTTAAACGGTCAAAAAGTGCACACCCCAACTCCTTCTCCAAGCTGGCTATATGCGAGCTGATTGTCGGCTGCGACATATGAAGGATCTCACCAGCCCTGGAAAAACTCCCCTGTTCAAAGACAGCACAAAAGGTCCCCAGTCGACGCATATCCATAATAATAATACAACTTATTACAATATTAAATCTATGCACGCAAAAAAAAGCAGTCCCTGCCTCTATGAGCCACGAACTGCTTTTTTCTGCATGCTATCAACATATATCTTGTTGACGATGAAATAGAGCCTTCGATCGACTTATGCTCCATAGACATTTCATAACAACTATGTTGTCTTGCTAAATTCAATAATGGCCATAGACGCGGCATCGCCTTTCCGAGGCTGTGTAGCTTTGATAATGCGTGTATATCCACCCGGAGTCTCGGTAAACCTTGGAGCAATATCAGTAAATAATTTGTGTACCAGGGATCTGTTTTCAAGTACTCGGTACGCCTTCCTCCGGGCATGGACACTGTCTTCAAGTCCCATGCTCACCAGCCTATCCGCTACTTTCCGCAACTCCTTGGCCTTGGCTTCTGTGGTTTGAATACGTTCGTACTCGACTAATGAACGGGCCATATTCTTGAACATTGCCTTGCGGTGTTCCCATGTCCTTCCCAGCTTGCGTCCTGCCTTCTTATGCCTCATGGTCATCTTTCCTATTCAGCCATTGTTGATACTTGTGCTCAAAATTATCGACCTTCATTCCCAAGTCAAGACCCATATCATTGAGAACCTTGATAATATCGTCAAGGGACTTACGCCCGAAATTTTTGGCTTTGAGCAATTCATTCTCAGTCTTCTGAACTAACTCCCCAACAGTGTATATATTGGCCTTTTTGAGACAGTTACTGGCTCGTACTGGAAGTTCCAAGTCATCAATGCTTCGAAAGAGCACTTCATCAATCTCTTCGGATGAGTGTTGCGGTTCCCTTCTATGTGTGGATTCTTCATCGAAATTGACAAATACACTGAGTTGATCCTTCAATATCTTCGCACTATATGCTAAACTGTCCTCTGGAGTGATGGAGCCATCAGTCCATACTTCCATCACCAGCTTGTCATAGTTTGTCATCTGTCCAACCCGAGCCTGTTCTACCCTGTAGGCTACCTTTTGTACTGGAGAAAAGCTCGCATCGAGAATAATGACCCCAATCTGATCACTGAAATTTTCTTGCTGTTCAGCTGGGAGATAAGACTTGCCCATATGGACATCCAACTCCATGCGCAGTGGCCTCTTTTCAGAAAGTGTGGCTATTGGCTGTTCAGGATTAAGAATCGTGACATGCTGATTTTCCTGAATATCACTGGCAGTAACCAGGCCTTCCCTGTGTACATCAAGAATAAGTTTTTGGGGTTCATCTGTATCCATGGCCAAACGGACTTGCTTAAGATTGAGTATGATGTCGGTCACATCTTCCTTAATTCCAGGTATACTGATGAACTCATGTTGCACATCATCAATGCTCACTGCTACAATGGCAGCTCCTTGCAAAGACGACAACAATACTCTTCTCAATGCATTTCCCAGTGTTGTTCCAAAGCCTCTTTCAAGAGGCTCACAAGTGAACTTCCCGTACGAATACGTGGACTCACTATCTTGTTCTACCCTTTGCGGTTTTACAAGTTCCGTCCAATTACGGCAATTTATCATTCTTCCATCATCGTTCATTATCATACAGTGCACCCGCTTCGTGAATCACCTTGTGAAGACTGCAAGCCGAAATCAGCTTTCTGATCTCGGCTTGCACATTTCTTTCGAGCATTTTTTCAACGTACAATGTATGTTTTTTTCTTACATCGCTTTTCGAACCTCTTTCCACGCTTCAGTGCTCGTGCAAATTATTTGGAGTACAATTCAACGATGAGGTGCTCGTTGACCGGAAATGTTATATGATCACGTTGCGGTTCTGCTTTAACTGTGGAAGTGAATTTCTCGGTATCATTTTCTAACCATTCCGGTATACCTCGACGATCAACCACTTCTTGTGCTTCAATTATGACCGGAACTTTACGGCTGCGCTCTTTAACTTGTATAACATCGCCTACCTTTACCTGCAGGGAAGGAACATCAACCTTTTGGCCATTGCGGGTAAAATGACCGTGCCGTACGAGCTGTCTAGCTTGATTTCGGGAGTTGGCGAACCCAGCTCTGTACACGATATTATCCAAGCGCAACTCTAGCATACGCAATAGGTTTTGCCCTGTAATTCCTTTCTTACGATCAGCTTCGATGAAATAGTCATGAAACTGATTTTCAAGTAAACCATACATCCTTCTGACTTTCTGCTTTTCCCGCAATTGTATCTCATAGTCAGTGGATTTTTTTCGCCGTCTCCCGTGTTGTCCCGGTGGATAAGGTCGTCGTTCGAATGGACATTTATCGGTATAGCACCTGTCGCCCTTCAAAAAGACTTTTGTCCCTTCTCGACGGCATATCCGGCACTTTGCTTCTGTATATCTGGCCAAGGCTATTCCTCCTCACCTGACTCTTAGACCCGCCGGCGCTTTGGCGGACGGCATCCATTGTGTGGAATGGGGGTTATATCTCGTATAAAGGAAACCTTAAATCCGGCATTATTAATGGCCCGCATTGCAGATTCCCGTCCTGATCCCGGACCCTTTACAAAAATGCCTACTGTTCGCATTCCATTTTCCTGGGCCTTGCGCGCGGCATTTTGTGCAGCCATTTGAGCAGCGTAGGGAGTACTTTTTTTGGATCCCTTAAATCCGGACATCCCAGACGTCGCCCAACTGACAACATTCCCTTTCATATCGGTGAATGTAATTGTTGTGTTGTTAAACGACGCTCGTATATGCGCCATTCCGGTAGGTATGTTCTTTTTTTCCTTTTTCTTCGTCGTACGACGCTTCGCTTTGGCCATTTCCTTCTCCGCTCTGCTTATTTATAACCCAAAAAGCTTATTTCTTCTTTTTCCCGATCATGGTTCGACGTGGACCTTTGCGAGTCCTGGAGTTCGTACTGGTTCTTTGGCCCCGTAAAGGCAAATGCCTCTTATGGCGTTCACCTCGATATGCTCCAATTTCCATGAGACGCTTTATGTTAGCGTTGGTATCCCGTCTCAGATCACCTTCAACCTTGTACTTGGACTCCAGCTCCTGGCGTATCTGATTTACTTCCTCTGCAGTCAGGTCTTCGGTTTTCTTCGTCCAATCTACGCCCGTTGCATCCAGAATATGCAATGCGGATGTATGACCTATGCCGTAGATGTAAGTCAGAGCGATGTCGAGCCGTTTATTCCTCGGCAGATCAACACTTGCAATCCGTGCCACTGTATTCCCCCTTCCGCTTAGCCTTGTCGCTGTTTATGACGAGGATTGTCGCAAATAACTCTCAACGCTCCCCTGCGCCGTATAACCTTGCATTTTGGGCACATCTTTTTCACTGATGGTCGCACTTTCATGATCAATGCTCCTTACCTATTTAAAAGCGCCCCTTGAGCTTGCTTTTTTGCATCAGACCTTCATATTGATGAGTTATGAGATATGATTGTACCTGGGACATCGTATCAATGGCCACACCAACTACTATGAGCAAAGCGGTGCCTCCAAAATAAAAAGGCACATTCAGCTTATCAATGAGCAGCATTGGCAAAACACATATGGCTGCTACATAAAGAGACCCCCACAAAGTTATGCGAGTCAGAACTTTATCTATATATTCCTTCGTATGTTGCCCTGGTCGGATTCCAGGAATAAAGCCGCCCTGTTTTTTTAAATTTTCGGCTATATCTTTAGGATCAAAAATTATTGCTGTATAAAAGAAACAAAAAAATATGATAAGCCCCACAAATACGAGGGCATAGACTACTGATCCTGGACGAAAAAGATTGGATATCGCCTGCAGCCACTCTACTTGCGAAAAGTTCGCTAAGGTCGCAGGAAACATGAGAATTGAAGAAGCGAAAATTGGTGGTATAACACCTGCTGTGTTTACCCGTAAGGGAAGATGAGTATTTTGCCCACCATACATTTTTCTTCCCATTTGCCTCTTTGCATAGTGAATTGGGATACGCCGCTGTGATGTCTCCATAAAACAGGTAAAAAAGAGAACACCAGCCATGATTACAGCTATTAGAAGGGCAACAAATATTGCTAGTTCACCAGAGCTGATGAGTCTAAAAGACTTCATGATAGCTCCTGGTATGCCAGCGACAATTCCTGAAAAAATAATCAAAGAAATGCCATTTCCAATCCCCCGGGCAGTTATCTGCTCCCCGAGCCACATTATAAATATAGTACCAGCAGATAAGGTGATCACTGTTATGAATACGAACATAACGCCTGGATCTGGTACAACCTGTTCACCGGAGGGGCTGGTCATTTGTTGCAGGCCAATTGCTATACCTGTTCCCTGGACCAGGGTTATAAGAACTGTCAAATATCGCGTATACTGAGTGATCTTTTTTTGACCGGCTTCGCCTTCTTCCTTCTTGAGTCTGGAAAGTTCGGGGCTCACAACCGTCAACAATTGCAAAATGATGGACGCGGATATGTACGGCATTATGCCCAAGGCGAACACAGAGAGCCTGCTCAGGCCCCCTCCCGAGAACATGTCAAAAAGTCCAAACAAAGTGTTCTGCGCATTGGCAAAAAAATCAGCTATCGCCTGTCCATTAATTCCAGGAACCGGCACGTGTATACCCAGCCGATAGACGATGAGCAGTCCGAATGTGATCAATATCTTGTTGCGGAGCTCTTTGGATCCAGCCAGGTTGTCCATCTTGGGTATCACTGCTTATCCCTCCAGGGCCACTGCTTTTCCCCCGGCAGCTTGTATCTTATTTACAGCCTGCTTGCTGAATGCATGGGCTGTTATGGTCACAGCGCGGGAGATCTCGCCCCGACCAAGAATTTTAACAGGCTTTTTTGTTGAAGATATTCCGGCTAAATCATGAATAGTAATCTCTTCCTGATCAGGAAACATCTGTAAGACGCGTTCCAGGTTGAGGACCGTGTACTCAACGCGAAATGGATTTGTAAATCCGCGTTTGGGTGTCCTTCGAACCAAGGGCATTTGTCCACCTTCAAAGCCCGGAGCTGGACCGGATCCGGCGCGGGCTCTTTGCCCTTTATGTCCCTTTCCGGCAGTACAACCAAGACCGCTTGCTGGCCCTCGACCTCTTCGTTTTTTCTCTTTCTTATCGCTTGGATGAGGGTATATTTCGTGGAGTTTCATGCCTTTTGTACCTCCACTAAATGCTTTACTTTATCAACCATCCCCAAAAAATTGGGCTCTTCAGGGAGTTCTCTTACCGAGTTGAGCTTTTTTAAACCCAACGCTTGTAAGTTACGCCTTTGATTCGGAGTACATCCGATCTTACTACGAACAAGCTTTACTTTCATGACCCAACCCTCGCCAACTTTACCTGTGTCCCACGTAGGTTGCTTACTTCCTCTTCCGTACGCAATGACGTCAAGCCCTGCATTGTGGCTTTGAGTACATTGACCGGATTGTTGGTTCCCAGGGCTTTGCTGATGATATCCTGTATACCGCTCGCTTCCATGACAGCACGAACAGGACCACCAGCGATGATACCTGATCCTTTTGCCCCGGGTTTGAGCATTACATATCCAGCTCCAAATCGTCCAACTGTAGCATACGGGATTGTCCCGTCGACTATGGGAATGCGGACCATTTCTTTTTTTGCTTTTTCTGTGGCTTTTTGGATAGCATCTGGCACTTGGTTCGCTTTTCCGTGACCGCAGCCTACTCGCCCTTGACCGTCTCCAACCACCACCAATGCACTGAACTTGAAGTTCCTTCCACCCTTGACAACTTTGGCAACTCGATTGAGATGAACGACCTTTTCTATGTAATTTAATTCACTTGATTCCATGCGTTACCTCGATCAGAATTTGAGTCCGCCTTCTCGTGCCCCGTCGGCTATAGACTTTATGCGTCCATGAAAATAGTAACCGCTGCGGTCAAATACCACAGTATGTATACCCTGCTCCAGTGCCTTATCAGCTACATCTTTTCCTACTTGATAGGCTCCGTCCTTGTTAATGGACCCACCTTGCGCAAGGGACAGTGTCGACGAGGCGGCAAGGGTTTTTTGCTCCCGGTCATCAATAAGCTGTACGTAAATATTCTTATTGGACCGGAATACTGCCAACCTCGGCCGTTCACCTGTACCGGAAATCTTTTTCCGTATCCTTTGCTTACGACGTTTCCGGGCTTGGTTTCGACTGAGTTTCATTGCTTCCTCACTATTTATTTCTTACCAGATTTCCCTGCCTTCCGGCGTATTTGCTCATCAATATACTTTATTCCCTTGCCTTTGTAAGGCTCTGGTGGACGAATACGTCGAATCCGGGCTGCGACTTCTCCGACCTCTTCCTTGTTGATGCCGGATATGAACAGCTTGTTTCCCTCAGTACGTGCTGTAACACCTTCGGGTAACTCATATTTTTGTGGATGTGAGTAACCTACGCTGAGTTCAACCGTACTCCCAGACACGCTTACCTTGTATCCAACGCCAACAAGCTCTAAACCTTTTTCATATCCTTTGCTGACCCCTTGAACGGCATTATTGAGCAAGGTTCTGCGCAACCCGTATTGCTCACGGGCAATCTTGTTATTTTCTTTGCGCGTCACCGTGATTTGGTTGTCCTCAAAGCTGTATTCAATCTTTGGGTGTGTCTGTACCATCAATGTTCCCTTAGGACCGGAAACTTCAAGCACACCGCCTTGAGATACGACGTGTACACCTTCTGGTAAGGGTACTGGTGTTTTTCCTATCCGTGACATGTTGCGACCTCACCTTACCATATTTCACACAAGATTTCGCCACCCACACGTTGATCACGGGCCTTTTGCCCGTCCAGTATACCTTTCGAGGTAGAGACTATATTTATTCCCAAGCCGTTTTGGACCAAGGGTATCTCATCAACTCCAACATACCGCCTGCAACCTGGCCTGCTCAATCTACGAAGACCACTTACTGCCGGCTTGCCCTGCACATACTTCAATGTCAGTTCAATTTCCCTTTCACTGTCCTGATATTGTTGAATGTATCCTTGGCTGGTAAGTATTTCAGCAACTGCTATTTTCATTTTTGACTTAGGAATCCGAACTTTTCTATGCAAAGCCATCTGTGCATTGCGTATGCGCGTGAGCATATCCGCAATAGGGTCTACAACTGCCATTATATGACTCCTTACCAACTGGATTTACGTACACCTGGTAGTTCACCGGCCAAAGCCATATTCCGAAAACATATTCTGCAAATGCCAAATCTACGCAAGAATGCCCTGGGCCTTCCACATATTGGGCACCTGTTATATTCTCGAACCTTGAACTTGCCTTTCTTTTGAGCTTTCACCTTCAATGCTTGCCGTGCCACACCGTCCCTCCTTACTTGACAAAAGGCATGCCCAGCATGCGAAGAAGTGTTTTGCCTTCTTTGTCGGTTTGTGCCGAGGTAACCACGGTCACATTCATGCCTTTGACCCTGTCGACCTTATCCATATTAATTTCGGGAAATATCGTGTGCTCACGAAGTCCTAATGTAAAATTGCCCCGTCCATCAAATCCACGATCCTGCACACCTCGAAAATCGCGTACCCTGGGCAGTGCAAAATTGACCAGCTTGTCATAAAAATCCCACATCCGGGTTTGCCGTAATGTCACTCGGCAACCAACAGGCATGCCTTCACGGAGTTTGAATGCAGCAATGGATTTCTTGGCCCGGGTGATGACAGCCTTTTGACCGGCTATTAAAGAAAGTTCCTTGACTGCATCCTGGATAATCTTATTGTCCTGACTTCCTTCTCCCAACCCCATATTCAATGATATGGATACCATATTCGGAATCTGCATAGGAGATGAGTAACTGAACTCTTGCTTAATTTCAGGGGATATCTTATCTGTATACAATTTCTGTAAACGACTCATATTTGTTCCTTCACATTGATCATGGATTCAGTCTTTGACAGTATTGACCGTCAACATGGTGTCCTTAATCGAGCATTTCATTGCACTTTTTACAATAACGCAGCTTGCGTCCGTCATCTGTATATGTAAATCCTATTCGAGTAGGGTGTGTACAAGAATCGCAAATAAGGGCTACATTAGACATATGCATCGGGGCTTCTATCTCTTGTATACCACCGCTTTTAC
The DNA here is from genome assembly GCA_051749205.1 of Thermodesulfobacteriota bacterium. GTDB lineage: Bacteria > Desulfobacterota > Desulfovibrionia > Desulfovibrionales > Desulfothermaceae > Desulfovermiculus. Next base: position 94,509 of record JBNJII010000002.1, read on the forward strand.
CGGTATATGGATTTCCTTTCACATGTCTCTTGACTTTATTTACTTGATCCACGGTCAATCGATCTGTTTTTCGATGAATGGTTTTCACTGAGCCGACCTTTCCGCGATCCTTGCCCACCAACACCATAACTTTGTCTTTTACCCGAATCTTGCATTTTTCCATGATCCTATCCCCTACAGTACTTCTGGAGCCAGAGAAACAATTTTCATGTAATTTCTTTGTCTCAATTCCCTAGCGACAGGTCCAAATATTCTGGTCCCAATGGGGTCCATGTTCTTATTAAGTAACACGGCTGAATTGGTATCAAAACATATGTATGATCCATTGGGCCGTCCAATTTCTTTCTTGGTCCTGACTACGACGGCACGATAAACATCGCCCTTTTTGACCTTACTGTGCGGCATGGCTTCCTTGACCGACACTACAATGAGATCACCTATGCTCGCGTATCTTCTTTTGCTGCCGCCTAGCACCTTAATGCAATGCACTTTTTTTGCACCTGAATTGTCTGCTACATCAAGTTTGGATTCGACCTGGATCATGGCTTACTCCTAAACCGCTTTTTCCAATATAGTATGTATATGCCATCTCTTTCGACGGCTCAATGGACGGCTTTCAATTATTTGTATTTTATCCCCGATCTGGCAGGTATTCTCCGGATCATGGGCCATATGTTTCATGCGTCTGCGGAGATACTTTTTATACAAGGGATGCTGTACTATGGTTTCACAACGCACTACGACTGTTTTATCAGTTTTATTGCTAACCACATAACCAGTCAGCATCCTTTTTTTCCCTTGACTTTGCAGCTTATCCATGTTTTTGCTCCATCTCTTTTTCCGACAAGATGGTAAAAATACGAGCAATATTTCTTTTCACCGTTGGAATCCGTTGGGTATTTTCTAATTGCCCGGTAGCCTTTTGAAATCGAAGCTTAAATTGCTCCTGCTTATAATCAGAAAGTTTCTTTTGCAGTTCCTGATCACTCATTTCGCGCATTTCTTTGGCCCGCATGTCTTACGACTCCTTAAGCACAACTTTTGTTTTAATAGGGAGCTTATGAGCTGCCCGGACCAAAGCCTCCCTGGCTTGCTCCAGATTGACTCCGGTGATTTCATACAAAACCCTACCCGGACGGACAGGAGCTACCCAGCCTGCCGGTGATCCTTTCCCCTTACCTTGCCTGGTTTCAGCAGGTTTTTCAGTGTAGGGTTTATCAGGAAACATGCGAATATATACTTTTCCACCCCGACGAATATGACGCATTATGGCCACGCGTGCAGATTCAATCTGCTTATTGGTAATCCGTCCATGCTCTAGAGACTTCAGCCCTATTTCACCAAAAGCAACTGTCGTGCCTCTACTTGCAGAGCCTTTCGAAAAATTTCGGTGCTGCTTGCGGAATCTTACCTTTTTAGGACTAAGCATTGCTACTTACCTCATCCAGTATTTCACCCTTGAATATCCATACCTTCACACCGATAACGCCGTAGGTGGTTTTGGCAATTGCATATCCGTAATCTATATCCGCACGCAATGTATGCAGTGGGACCCGTCCATCTCGGAACCATTCCGTCCGTGCAATGTCTGCACCACCGAGTCTGCCAGAGCACGAGATCTTGATCCCCTCTGAACCAAACTTTCTGGCTAAGCTAATGGTACGTTTCATTGCCCTACGGAAAGCAACCCGTCTTTCCAACTGCATGGCCACATTCTCTGCAACGAGCTGGGCCTCAGTTTCTGGACGACGAACTTCATTGACTTCTATGACAAATTCACGTCGAAACTTATTTTTTAAATCGGTTTTGAGCTTTTCTATCTCCGCACCTTTCCGGCCGATGACGATTCCCGGACGAGCGGTATACACTATGATTCGTACCCGATCAGCAGCTCTTTCTATCTCTATTCTGGCAATGCCGGCATGGTATAGCTTTTTCTTAACGTATTTGCGTATCTTATCGTCTTCAAAAACATACTCAGGATATGATTTGCTACTAAACCACCGCGATTGCCAGTTTTTATTGTACCCCAGCCGAAAACCGTAGGGATGGACTTTTTGACCCAAAACATTTCCTCCTAAAGTTCGTCGACAATCACTGTGATGTGGCTTGTCCGCTTGCGAATCCTGGTAGCCCTGCCCATGGCCCTGGGTTTAATCCTTTTCCAGGTCGGGCCTTCATCCACATAGACCTGTTTTACATACAGGGAATCAACATCCAAAGAAGATGAGTTTTCAGCATTGGACACCGCTGAATACAAGACCTTATACAGGGCCTTGGCTGGCTTTTTCCCTGTGAATTTTAATATGTTGAGAGCGCTTTCAACCTGTTGGTTGCGAATATTGTCCGCTACCAAGCGAGTCTTACGCGGCGATACGCGGATGAATCGAGCACGAGCTTTTACTTCCATGATGTTCCCTCAGCAGACTACTTTTTGCGTCCCTTGGCCTGACTCTTCCGATCACCGGCATGTCCATGAAATGTTCTGGTCAAAGCAAACTCGCCGAGCTTATGCCCAACCATATTTTCGGTAACGAATACCGGTATAAACTTTCGGCCATTGTGGACTGCGAATGTTAAACCGACCATCTCCGGGATCACAGTCGACCGCCTCGACCATGTCTTGATGACACTTCGATCTTTGGTCTCCTGCGCTTTCTGCACTTTGCTCAGCACATGATCATCGACGAATGGGCCTTTTTTTAATGACCGCGGCATGGATCGCTCCTATTTTCTCTGTCGCTTTCGTACTATAAACTTCGAAGACGGCTTTTTCTTATTCCTGGTCTTATATCCCTTAGTGGGAACACCCCATGGAGTTACCGGATGACGTCCACCTGAACTTCGGCCTTCACCACCACCCAAAGGATGATCAACCGGGTTCATGGCAACGCCGCGCACCTGTGGCCTTTTGTTGAGATATCTGTTCCGTCCGGCTTTGCCTATATTGATGCTCTCATGCTCAACGTTTCCCACTTGACCAACTGTTGCATAACAGGTCGCCAAAACCTGTCGGATCTCACCGGATGGAAGTTTCACCAAGGCATATTTTCCTTCCTTGTCCACAAGTTGAGCATATGCACCCGCAGAGCGGCACATTTGACCTCCTCTGCCCGGATAGAGCTCCAAGTTGTGTACAACTGTTCCTTGAGGAATCTTGGCACATGGAAGCGCATTACCAGGAGTTATGTCTGCACTTTCCCCAGCTGTAATTGTGTTTCCAACCCGAATGCCTTTAGGAGCCAATATATATCTTTTTTCCCCATCCTGATAATGGAGCAAGGCTATACGAGCGCTGCGGTTCGGATCGTACTCAATGCTCGCGACTCGGGCAGGGATACCGCGTTTATTTCGCTTGAAATCGATGATCCTATATCTACGCTTATGTCCCCCGCCACGTCGCCGGGAAGTCATTCTTCCGTAATTGTTGCGTCCGCTTTTTCGGGGCAGTCCGACAGTCAAAGAGCTTTCGGGTTCCACTTTGCTCAGTTCCTGAAAATCGGACATGCTTTGGGCTCTTCGGCCGGGAGAGGTCGGTTTCAAATTACGTACGGCCATAGCTAGACACCTTCAAAGTATTCTATTTTTTCACCTGGAGCCAAACGAATGTAGGCTTTTTTATAACCAGCTTTACTGCCCATGGTCCTACCGAATCGTTTGCGCAACCGTGGTTTGTGTTTGGAGATATTAACCTTTAAAACCTCAACGTCAAAAGCCTTCTCCACTGCCTCTTTGACCTCGATTTTGTTAGCCCAATTATGAACCAAAAAAACAACTTGATCCTGGGCTTCTTTCAAGTCCGTAGATTTTTCGGTGACCACAGGCTTTTTGAGAATATCGGTATAATCCATGGCTACTGCAACCTTTCTTGAAGATGCTCAACGACCTGGGGAGTAATAATGAGCACTGAGGTATTTAGAATGTCGTATACACCGAGCTGGTTGTCATCAATAACCCGCACGCCCGGTACATTTCTGGAAGCAAGAGAGAGATTGTTATCTTTTTTTGCCACAACAATCAACCCCTTTTCTACATCTAATGCTTTTTGCACCTGGACAAATTCTCGTGTCTTGTGACTAGTTAAACTCATATCATCCACGACTATCAAAGACTTTTCATCCAGCTTGGATGTAAGAGCCATCCGCAGGGCCAACCTTTTGACCTTTTTATTAACTTTGAGGCTGTAATCTCTCTGTTGTGGCCCATGGGTCACTGCACCTCCAGTCCACAAGGGGGAGCGAACACTTCCTGCCCGGGCTCTGCCCGTCCCCTTTTGCCTCCAAGGCTTCCGGCCTCCACCGCGTATCTGAGATCTGGTTTTGACCCCGACAGTGCCAGCCCTTTTGGACGCCAATTGGGCTTTGACGACGAAATGTAGAATCTCCGGTTTGACCTGGACCCTGAATATTTCCTCCGGCAAGGACATCTCCCCCACCGGACTGTTGTTTTTGTCCATTATTTGTACAACTGGCATGGTAAGCCCCTTAGCTCTGCTTGCGGATCATGACCACGGAATTCTTATGACCCGGTATTTGGCCTTTAATAAGCAAGACATTGTCTTCACTGCGGACATCCACTATCTCGACATTGCTGACAGTAACCTGCTTGTTGCCCATCTGTCCGGGCATTTTCTTGCCCTTAAAAACTCTGGCCGGATCAGCGCATTGACCAATGGCTCCAGGACTACGATGAACCTTGTGATGACCATGCGTCGCCGGCTGGCCACGAAAGTTCCACCTCTTCATGACCCCTGTAAAGCCGCGTCCCTTGGAGTGTCCACTGATCTTGACTTTCTCACCGATTTCAAAGAGCTCGACATTGAGCATTTGTCCAAGTTCAAAGCCTTGTTCAGAGGTGGGACGAAATTCTTTGAGATAACGGTATGCTCCTGCACCGGCCTTTTCATGATGTCCACGTTGCGCCTTTGTCTGTTTGCCGGGCTTGATGGATTCAAACCCAATCTGGACGGCTTGGTAACCGTCTGTTCCATCAGACTTGACTTGCATCACAGGGCATGGTCCTGCCTCAATCACGGTCACCGGCACGTACTTTCCATCCTCGGTAAATATGCTGGTCATGCCCAGTTTGCGTCCAATGAGTCCTAACCCGTTCATAACGTCCTCACCTTATAGCTTGATCTCGACGTCCACCCCGGCTGGCAGACTCAGCTTGCCCAGTGCGTCGACTGTTTGTTGTGTAGGCTCCAGAAGGTCCAGCAACCGCTTGTGAATGCGCATTTCGAACTGCTCCCGCGATTTCTTATTCACATGCACAGAGCGGTTGACGGTTACTTTATGGATCCGGGTAGGCAAAGGGATCGGACCTGCTATGCTGGCCCCGGTGTTGTGGGCGGAGTCGACGATTTCGGACACTGCTTTATCCAAGATCCGGTAATCGTATGCTTTCAGCTTAATACGTATTCTTTCGCTATTCATGGTTACCATTGTTTGTGCTCCTACTCCACAATCTCAGACACGACGCCAGCGCCCACTGTGCGCCCCCCTTCCCGGATGGCGAATCGAAGGCCCTGCTCCATGGCTATGGGAACGATCAATTCCACGTCAAATGTGGCATTATCACCAGGCATGACCATCTCTACACCTTCGGCCAGGGTGACCACACCAGTCACATCTGTGGTCCGAAAGTAGAACTGGGGTCGATATCCGGAAAAAAACGGCGTATGACGGCCACCTTCTTCTTTCTTTAATACATACACCTCGGCCTTGAACTTGCGGTGCGGATTGATCGTCTTGGGCCGGGCCAGCACCTGTCCACGCTCAATTTCATCCCGCTTCACCCCGCGAAGAAGTATGCCTACATTGTCCCCGGCCTCTCCTTGGTCCAGAGTCTTGCGAAACATCTCCACACCGGTGACTACGGTCTTCCGGGTGTCGGTCATGCCCACAACCTCGATCTCCTCACCAACCTTGATCTGCCCGCGCTCAACCCGGCCCGTGGCCACTGTGCCCCGGCCGGATATGCTGAACACATCCTCTACAGGCATCAAAAATGGCTTGTCCTTATCCCGCTGAGGTTCAGGGACATAGTCGTCAATAGCGTCCAAAAGCTCGAATACGGACTTGGCTTCCTCACTCTTGGGATCGTCGCTCTCCAAGGCCTTGAGCGCGCTTCCCGAGACCACCGGAATATCGTCACCTGGAAAATCGTACTCGGAAAGAAGCTCACGAACCTCGAGCTCAACCAGCTCGAGCAGCTCAGGGTCGTCCACCAGGTCAACTTTATTCAAATAGACCACCAGACTGGGCACCCCAACCTGACGGGCCAAAAGAATATGTTCACGGGTCTGGGGCATGGGGCCGTCAGTAGCTGCCACCACGAGGATCGCTCCATCCATCTGGGCTGCGCCTGTGATCATGTTCTTGATATAGTCAGCATGTCCTGGGCAATCCACATGGGCATAGTGACGCTTGTCAGTCTCGTATTCTACGTGGGCCGTGGCTATGGTGATCCCACGCTCCTTTTCCTCAGGCGCCTTGTCTATCTGATCAAAAGGAATAAAACTGCCGCTCTTGTTCTTTAAATGCAGCATCTTGGTGATCGCAGCCGTCAGGGTCGTCTTGCCGTGGTCAATATGTCCCACGGTCCCTATGTTCACATGCGGCTTGCTCCGGGAATACTTCTCTTTGGCCATACCTACCCCCTGCTTTTCTGAATTTTATCCGCCAGACTCGCTGGTACGCGTTCGTAATGATCGAACTGCATACTAAATGTCGCCCTTCCCTGGGTATATGACCTTAGGTCAGTTGAATACCCGAACATTTCCTTGAGCGGTACATTGACTCGAATGATTTGGGCCCCCATACGGGGCTCCATATGGATCACCCTGCCCCGACGTCCATTGAGATCACCCATAACATCACCGGTGTATTCGTCCGGAGTGACGATTTCTACAGCCATAATCGGTTCCAGTATCACAGGAGCCGCCCGATTACAGGCCTCTTTAATGGCCATGGACCCGGCTATGTAAAAAGCTTGTTCAGAGGAATCAACCTCGTGATGGGAGCCATCGACGAGTTCTACTTGCACATCAATCATCGGATGTCCGGAAAGTATGCCATTTTTCAGGGCATCCTGAATCCCGCGGTCAATGGCCGGTATATATTCCTTTGGAATCACTCCGCCGACAATGGAGTTATGAAATGCATACCCCATGCCCTCTTCAGCAGGTTGGACTTCCAACACGCAGTGTCCGTACTGTCCGCGGCCTCCAGTCTGCTTGACAAACTTCTTATCCACTCTGGCCGGTTTTGTTATGCTCTCCCGGTAAGCTACCTGCGGCTGTCCGATATTGGCGTCAACCTTGAACTCGCGGGTAAGACGATCAACAATAATCTCAATGTGCAACTCGCCCATTCCGGATATAATCGTTTGCCCGGTCTCGTCATCTGTACGTACTCGAAATGAGGGGTCTTCTTTGGACAATTTTTGCAGGGCTTGGGACAATGCGTCGCGATCCTGTTTGGTCTTGGGTTCTATAGCCACATCGATGACCGGCTCCGGAAACTCCATGGTCTCTAATATGACCGGTCTTTTCGGATCACACAGGGAATCCCCTGTCCCAACTTGCTTAAGTCCTACAGCGGCCACAATATCTCCAGCCCAGGCTTCCTTGATTTCCTCCCGCTTATTGGAGTGCATCTTGAGCAGTCGACCTATACGTTCCTTCCTTCCCGTTGCCCCGTTGACAACCGTCATTCCGCTTTCGATATGTCCGGAATAGATCCGCAAAAAAGTTAAGTGACCGACATACGGATCCGTCATCAACTTGAAAGCCAAGGAACTCAATGGGGCTTCATCCCTGCACTCACAAGCCACTTCTTCGCCTTGCGGTGTCTTGCCCACAATGGGAGGCAGATCCTGCGGCGAGGGCACAAACTCAATTATAGAATCAAGAAGTGGTTGGACCCCTTTATTTTTAAAAGCAGATCCACACATGACCGGGCAGATGCTCATGTTCCGCACTGCCTCACGGATGCCGGTCTTGATTTCCTCTGGAGAAATTTCCTCCCCGGCAATGAATTTTTCCAAAAGCTCTTCGTCTTCCTCAGCAATGGACTCTATGAGATGGGTCCTCCAGGAATGCGTCGCCTCTTCCAATTCCTGAGGTATGTTTTCAGAAAAAGTCTTCTTACCCAGGCTCTGCTCGTCAAAATACAAAGCCTTTCCTTGGATGAGATCGACAACGCCTTTGAACTCGCCTTCCTTACCGATGGGTATCTGCAAGGGAACCGGCTTGGCCTTGAGTCGATCCCGGATCATGTCAACAACTCGAAAGAAATCAGCCCCTGTACGATCCATTTTGTTTACAAAGGCCATTCTGGGCACATGATATCGATCTGCCTGACGCCATACAGTTTCAGATTGCGGTTCCACACCGCCAACAGCACAGAAAACAGCGATCGCTCCATCCAAGACCCTCAAAGCACGCTCAACCTCCACCGTGAAGTCAACGTGCCCTGGTGTATCGATAATATTTATTCGATGATCCTTCCAGAAACAGGTTGTTGATGCAGAGGTGATTGTGATGCCCCGCTCTTGCTCCTGGACCATGAAATCCATTATGGCCTGTCCGTCATGGACCTCGCCTATCTTGTGCGACACGCCGGAATAAAAGAGTATCCGTTCCGTAGTAGTAGTCTTTCCGGCGTCAATATGGGCCATAAAGCCTATATTGCGCTGCCTGTTCAGGGAAATTGCTCGCGCCACGTCGTATCCTTATCCAGACTTTACTACTTAAAATAGGTAACACCCGACAGCTGTCTATGTCGGTAGTTTCCTTGACTATTTACCACCTGTAATGGGCAAAGGCCTTATTGGCTTCCGCCATGCGGTGCGTATCTTCACGTTTTTTTATAGCCCCGCCGCGGTTGTTGTAAGCATCAATGAGTTCCGCAGTCAGCTTGCGGGAGATACCTTTTTCTCCGCGCCCTCTCGAGGCCTGAATCAGCCATCGAGTGGCCAGGACTTCCTGTCTCTCCGGCTTGACCTCGACAGGAACTTGGTATGTAGCTCCACCTACTCGCCGGGATTTGACCTCTAAATGCGGCTTGACATTGTTCACCGCTTGTTCAAAGGCCTTCAAAGCATCTTCACTGGTCTGCATTCCCAACTCATCAATGGCCTGATACACCATGCGCTCAGCCAGGCTTTTCTTCCCGTCGCGCATGATGCGGTTTGTGAACTTGGCCACCAGCCGACTCTGAAACCGCGGATCAGGTAGTACTTGGCGCTTTGGCACCGGTCCTTTTCTTGGCATCTTTCTCTCCTGACTCACTACCTATTTAGGGCGTTTGGCCCCGTACTTGGAACGACTTTGCCGACGATCCTGCACCCCGGCAGTATCCAAAGATCCTCTGACCACTGTATAGCGAACGCCCGGAAGGTCCTTCACCCGACCGCCCCGGACGAGAACCACAGAGTGCTCCTGCAGGTTGTGGCCTTCTCCGGGTATATAGGACGTCACCTCGATACTGTTCGTCAAGCGAACCCTGGCTACCTTGCGCAACGCTGAGTTCGGCTTTTTCGGAGTTGTGGTGTATACACGAACACACACGCCGCGCCTCTGAGGGCATTCTTGTAAAGCCGCCCGCTTTTTGGTGGCCACCACCTTTTTGCGTTGCTTATTGATCAGCTGATTGATGGTCGGCATTGGTCCTCCATAATGACTGTTCTCGAAAAGCTGAATCTTTTACTATATCCCCAACGAGCTGTCAACGTACTACGACCTAGAAATACTGATGGTAACAGATTTACATTCATATAAAATATTTCAAGCATGTTACGATGAAAGCACCCGACCGATCACACCACTTGGTCAGGTGCATTCTTTCCTGTCAGAGGTTTCTTGACAAAGATGCAGATTATCTGTCGCTGTCTTCTTCCTCCATACTGAGCTCATCTAAAAAGCTCTCCGGCTTTTCAGGCTGCTCAGGCACCTGAATATCCAGGTTCATATATGGCCGAAAGCCAGTCCCGGCCGGTATGACCCGTCCCACAATCACATTCTCCTTTAATCCCTGCAAAAAGTCAGTTTTTGATTGCATGGCAGCATCCGTAAGCACTTTGGTTGTTTCTTGAAAGGATGCAGCGGATATAAAGGAATCAGTACTCAGTGAGGCCTGGGTAATGCCCAGGACCAAAGGCTGCGCTGTGGCCGGCTTTTGGCCTTGGCGGATGGCCTTTGTATTGCCCTCCATAAAGGCCAGCTTGTCCACCTGTTCTCCTAGAAGGAATCCGGTATCTCCCGGATCGGTCACACTCACTTTTTTCAACATCTGGCGGACAATGATTTCGATATGCTTGTCGTTTATATGCACCCCTTGGAATCGGTACACATCCTGGACCTCATCCACGAGATATTTGGCCAAGTATTTTTCACCCTTGATCTTCAGTAAATCGTGCAGTTCCGGAGCACCTTCGGTCAGGAATTCCCCGGCATCAACAAAATCGCCTTCCTGGACAGTTATATGCTTGCCTTTTGGGACCAGATATTCCTTCGGATCCCCGGCCTCCGGGGTAACGATGATCTTGCGTTTGCCTTTCACATCCGGACCATAGCTCACTGTGCCTTCTATCTCGGAAATGACCGCCAGGTCTTTGGGCTTGCGGACCTCAAAGAGTTCAGCCACCCGAGGAAGCCCGCCGACAATATCCTTGATCTTGGCACTTTCCCGCGGCTTTCTGGCCAGGACGTCACCGGCATGAACCTCATCTCCGTCCTTGATCATCAAGATAGCCCCTACCGGGAGGTTGTAGATGGCTTCTGTTGAGGTCCCGGAATGGGTGAGCACATTACCGTCCTCATCGCACAAGGAGAGGCTGGGCCGATAGTTGGTGGAGCGGTATTCAATGATGGTTTTTGTAGCCCGGTTTGTTGTTTCGTCCACCCTTTCCTGATAGGTCTTGCCCTCCACAATATCAGTAAATCGAACTATCCCGGACACATCGGTTACAAACGGCTCTTGGAACGGATCCCATTCAGCCAAAATTGTCTGTTTCTCCACCGTATCACCGGCCTGAACATAGAGACGAGCTCCCGCCGGCAGGGTATACCTTTCCCGTTCTCGGCCCTGATTGTCTACAATGCCTATCTGGCCGTTGCGGCCCATGACCATGAGCTGACCTTCCTTGTTCTTCACCGTGCGCACACCACTTAAAGTTATCTGACCGGGATATCCGGCCACAATGGACGATTGCTCAATCTCCTTGGAGGCAGTACCGCCAATATGGAAGGTACGCATGGTCAGCTGCGTCCCGGGTTCACCAATAGACTGAGCAGCAATAATGCCCACTGACTCGCCTACATTGATCAAATGGCCCCGAGCCAGGTCCCGTCCGTAGCAGTAGGCGCACACCCCATGCCTGCTTTGACAGGTAAGCACAGAGCGGATGACCACTGAATGGACCCCGGCATCTTCGATACGCCGGGCGGCTGTTTCTTCTATCAAGGTATTGGCTGAAACGAGCAACTCTTCCGTCTCTGGATGATAGACGTCAAACATAGCCAGCCGGCCCAAGATCCTCTCCATGAGGCTCTCTTGCTGCTCACCGGGAACACTGGGCTTGGTGATCTCGATCCCGTCCACAGTTCCACAGTCTAGCTCAGTAACGATGACGTCCTGGACCACGTCCACCAGACGTCTGGTCAGATACCCGGAATTGGCGGTCTTCAAGGCGGTATCCGCCAGCCCTTTCCGGGCCCCGTGGGTGGAGGTGAAGTACTCCAATACGCTGAGCCCCTCCCGAAAGGAAGACGTAATCGGGGTTTCGATGATCTCTCCGGAGGGTTTGGCCATCAGGCCGCGCATCCCGGCCAATTGCCGCATCTGGTCCGCATTCCCCCGGGACCCCGACGTGCTCATCATGAAGATGGGGTTAAAGCTCTCTTCACGGATAGTTTCTCCGGTCTTGGGATTTATCACCGTATCCTGAGATATCTCCTGCATCATGGCCTTGGCCACATCATTGGTGGTCTTGGTCCACACGTCAACGACCTTGTTGTACCGTTCCGTGCGGGTGATGATGCCTTCTTGATGCTGGGTGTGAATAGCCTCCGCCTCGGCCTGGGCCTCGGACAATAAGCGCCTCTTTTCCTCAGGGACACGTAGATCCTGGACCGAAACCGTCAACCCGGCCTGCGTTGAATACTCAAAGCCCAAATCTTTGAGTCGATCGCTTAAAATGACCGTGGCCTTGGTTCCGGCCAATTGATAAGCCTGAGCCACAAGCCGGCCAATAGCTTTTTTGTTGAGTATTGTATTCACCAGCTCAAAGGGTACCCCCCGGGGGAGAATCTGCCCCAAAATGATCCGACCGGCGGAGGTATCCACCAGCTGACCCTCTATGCGCACCTTGATCTTGGCGTGTAAGGTGATAGCCCCGGCGTCATGGGCGCAAATCACTTCGTCAGGTGAGGCAAAAATCTTGCCTTCCCCAGGCTCAAAGGAACGGGTCAAACTTAAGTAGTAGAGCCCAAGGACAATATCTTGAGAGGGCAAAATAATGGGATCCCCATTGGCCGGGGAGAGGATGTTGTTGGTGGACATCATAAGGACCCGGCATTCAATACGGGCTTCCACAGAAAGAGGCACGTGCACAGCCATCTGGTCCCCGTCAAAGTCGGCATTGTAAGGTGCACACACCAGGGGATGCAGCTGAATGGCCTTGCCTTCGACCAGTATGGGCTCGAAGGCTTGAATACCAAGCCGATGCAATGTAGGAGCCCGATTGAGGAGGATGGGGTATTCCTGGACCACCTCTTCCAGCATATCCCATACCACCACGTCTTCGCGCTCAACCATTCTCTTGGCCCCTTTTATGGTGCTGGCGTAGCCTTGCTCTTCCAGCTTGGCATAGATAAAGGGCTTAAACAGCTCCAGGGCCATTTTTTTGGGCAATCCACATTGATGCAGCTTCAGCTTGGGTCCGACAACAATGACTGAACGGCCGGAATAGTCTACCCGTTTGCCGAGCAGATTTTGTCGAAATCGGCCTTGCTTGCCCTTGATCATATCGCTTAAGGATTTCAAAGGCCGTCCGTTGGTCCCGGAAATGGCCTTCCCCCTGCGTCCGTTATCTAAAAGGGCGTCCACTGCTTCTTGCAGCATCCTTTTTTCATTACGGATTATAATATCCGGAGCCCCAAGCTCCAACAGACGTTTCAACCTGTTGTTCCGATTGATTACTCGGCGGTAGAGATCATTGAGATCCGAGGTGGCGAAACGCCCTCCGTCCAAAGGAACCAGGGGCCGCAGCTCCGGGGGAATAACCGGGACAACTTCCAAGATCATCCATTCTGGCCGATTCCCGGACTCCAAAAAGGCCTCCACAATCTTCAGCCGTTTGGACAATTTTTTCTTTTTGGCCTGGGAACGCGTGGCCATGGATTCTTCTTTGAGGGCATTGCGCAACTGTTCAAGGTTGAGGTCCTCCAAGAGTTCCTTGATGGCTTCCGCCCCCATACCGACACGAAAGGCTTGCTCCCCGTAGGCTTCAACGAGTTGTACGTGCTGATCTTCATTGAGCAACTGATACTTCTTCAGTGTTGTCTGCTGAGGGTCAAGGACTATATAGGAATCAAAATAGAGCACCTTCTCCACATCAGCCATGGTCATATCCAGCAAGCTGGCGATTTTGGAGGGCATGCTCTTTAAAAACCATATATGGGCCACTGGTGCCGCCAGCTCAATATGGGCCATGCGATCCCTGCGGACCTTGGAAGCAATAACTTCCACTCCGCACTTCTCACAGACAATGCCCCGGTGCTTCATGCGTTTGTATTTCCCGCAATTGCACTCATAGTCTTTGACCGGCCCGAATATTTTGGCACAAAACAGACCATCCCGTTCCGGCTTGAAAGTACGGTAATTAATGGTTTCTGGCTTCTTGACTTCTCCATACGACCACTCCCGGATGGTTTCCGGAGAGGCCATGGATATCTTGATTCCTTTCAAATTTTGACTCTTTATCTGGCTTTCCCCTGAACCGTGCATGGTAAACAGGTCGTCGAGTGTCATGTTTTCCATCACCCCTTGACTGCATAAAAGGATTCAGCACCGCTGCCAGAGGCATCGGGCTTGGAGACGAAGCGATCACTTTTTCTTTTTCTTGTCCTCACTGACCAAGGTGACATCCAATCCCAAGGCCATGAGCTCCTTGACCAGAACGTTAAAGGACTCCGGCATGGCCGTGGTCAGATAATTTTCACCTTTGACGATGTTCTCATACATCTTCACCCGTCCATGGACATCGTCGGACTTCACAGTCAGAAACTCCTGCAATAGATATGCCGCACCATAGGCTTCTAATGCCCAAACCTCCATTTCTCCCAACCTCTGCCCGCCGAATTGGGCCTTGCCGCCCAAGGGCTGCTGGGTGACCAAAGAATAGGGTCCCGTAGATCTGGCATGTATTTTTTCATCGACAAGGTGATGGAGCTTTAAGATATACATATAGCCCACAGTTACGGGGTTGTGGAACTTTTCCCCGGTTCGTCCGTCAAATAGGGTAGCCTTGCCACTCACCGGCAGCCCGGCCTTTTCCAGCAGCCCCCAAATTTCCTCTTCTTGCGCTCCGTCAAAGACCGGAGTGCGGGTATATATCCCCTTGCGCAGATCTTGAACAGATTCCTTGAGCTCGTTTTCGTTCATCTCCTCCACCAGAGAAGAGATCTCCTGACTCTGGAACACATCCTGAATCTCTTTTCGAAGCACCTCTACCGAGGCCTGGGAATCGACCATATCCGCCAGTTGACGGCCAAGTTCTTTGGCCGCCCAGCCCAAGTGGGTCTCCATAATCTGGCCAATATTCATCCGAGAAGGTACACCCAGGGGGTTGAGCACAATGTCGACTGGGGTGCCATTTTCAAAGAAAGGCATATCCTCTTCAGGCAGTATGCAGGAGACAACACCCTTATTCCCATGCCGACCGGCCATCTTGTCCCCGACATTGAGCTTGCGCTTAATGGCCACATAGACTTTGACCATCTTAATAACTCCGGGAGGCATGTCGTCGCCTTCAGTCAACTTCTCCCGCTTTTTCTCGTAAATATCTTTAATAAATTGAAGCTCCCGGTCGTAGCTATCCAGAAGCTCCTCCAGCTGCTCATTGACCTCCTTGTTGGTGAAGGCCCCGCGCAGCTTTTTGACCGGAATCTGCACGAACTGCTCCCAACGAAGGGGCTTGTTGGCCTCGGCCAAGACCGAGCCTTTTTCCGTGCCCATAATGCTCTTGTCCAGGCTTTTGTTCTCTACAGCCTGCCAAATCCGCTTCCGGATAGATGCATTTAAACCGTCCACATGCATCTGTTCCTTACGGTCCAAGGTATGCAATTCTTGATCTTCAATGGCCTTCGTTCGCTCATCCTTTTCTGAGGACCGCCTGTTGAATACCCGAACATCAAGCACAGTCCCGTCTATCCCCGGCGGAACCTTCAAAGAAGTATTCTTTACATCCCGGGCCTTGTCTCCAAATATGGCCCGCAACAAGCGTTCTTCAGGAGTGAGCTGCGTCTCACCCTTGGGGGTGATCTTGCCCACCAAGATATCATCTTGCTTGATCTTGGCCCCAATCCGGACAATACCGCTCTCATCCAGGTTGCGGAGCATCTCTTCACTGACATTTGGAATATCGCGGGTGATCTCCTCCGGGCCGAGCTTGGTATCCCGAGCCAGGATCTCAAACTCTTCTACATGTACAGAGGTAAAAACGTCTTCCTTGACGCAGCGCTCAGATATAAGGATGGCGTCCTCAAAGTTGTAGCCGCACCAGGGCATAAAGGCTACGATCAAGTTTTTTCCCAGGGCCAGTTCACCGTCTTTTGTGCACGGGCCATCGGCAAGTATATCCCCGGGGTGTACATTTTGTCCTATGCTCACCCGAGGCGTCTGCCCAAAACAGCTATTTTGATTGGATTTATGGTACTTTTGCAGATCATAGATATGCACATTTCCGGACTTGGGGGCTACAGCGTCCTGATAGGCGACCACTATGTGCTTGGCATCCACATAATTAACTATCCCCTCTCCTTCAGCCAATACACAGTTCCCCGAATCCTGGGCTACCTTGGCCTCCATTCCCGTCCCCACCAGGGGAGGTTCACTCTGCAGCAAAGGCACGGCCTGGCGCTGCATATTTGATCCCATCAAAGCCCGGTTGGCATCGTCGTGCTCAAGAAATGGAATTAGGGCAGCAGATACGGAGACGATCTGACTGGGGGCTATGTCCATAAGAGTGACTCGTTCCTTGGGCACCAATGCAAACTCTCCGCCCTCTCTGGCCGCTACTTGATCCTTGGCAAAGACCTTTTCTTCATCCAGCGGGGCATTAGCCTGGGCAATAATCTCCGATCCCTCACCAGAGGCGTCCTTGTACACAATTTCATCCACCACCCGACCATTTCTGGCTACCCGATACGGGGTTTCTATAAACCCGAACTTATTAACCTGGGCATAGGTGGTCAAGGAGACAATCAATCCGATATTGGGACCTTCCGGAGTTTCAATAGGACAAATGCGCCCATAATGGCTGGGATGCACGTCCCGGACCTCAAATCCGGCCCTCTCTCTGGTCAATCCCCCTGGTCCCAATGCCGAAAGACGTCTTTTATGGGTCACTTCGGACAAGGGATTGGTTTGATCCATGAACTGTGAAAGCTGGGAAGTGCCAAAAAACTCCTTGACCACGGCTGTCACCGGCTTAGGATTTATCAGATCGTGGGGCATAAGAGTGGCCACTTCCTGTTGCGTCATCCTTTCCTTGATGGCCCGTTCCATACGCACCAATCCGATACGATATTGATTCTCCACCAACTCACCCACCGGCCGAACTCGACGATTCCCAAGGTGATCTATGTCGTCAGCAGGGCCATGTGATTCTTTGAGGAAAACAAGCTGCTTAATAGAAAGAAGTATATCTTCGTTGCTCAAAACTCTCTGGTCCAGGGGCTGTTCTAAGCCCAACCGGTAATTGAGTTTATAACGTCCCACAGGAGACAAATCATAGTAATCCGGATTACGAAATATATTTTCAAAAAAGGTTTGGGCCACTTCAGGAGTTGGTGGAGAGCTTGGCCTGAGCCGGCGATAAATCTCAATCTGAGCGGACTGGGTGTCTGTGGTTTTATCGAGCTCCAAAGTATCACGGATACAGGTTGATACCTCCACTCCCTGAGTATGCAACACATCCAAGCGTTGCTCTTCATGCTGGGACATCAAATCCACGAGCTCGGGTGTTACCGGATCCCCAGTTTCCGCCAACAACTCTCCAGTTTCCGGATCGACGACATCTTGGGCTAAATACTCGGATAATAGGGAATGGGGATCTACCTCCAAGCGGGTTACTCCACTTCTTAATACCCGTTTCCATGCCCCTCGAGTTATTTCTTTGCCAGCAGAAACCAATAGTTTTCCATCCGGAGAATAAATATCCACATAGGCACTTTCACGGCGCAAGAGTTCTGAATCCAGCTCACGATAAACCCTGTCCCCTTCCAAAATATAGGACTCGGTTTTATAGAAGTAGTGCAGTATCTCTTCCTTGGTCAGACCCATTGCCTTGAGCAGTATGGTGACGGGCATCTTGCGGCGGCGATCAATGCGCACATAAAGTATATCCTTGTGATCAAAGTCGAAATCGAGCCACGATCCCCGCATGGGAATGATGCGACAACTATAGAGGACCTTCCGGCTCACATGGGTTTTCCCGGAATCGTGATCAAACAAAATTCCCGGTGATCTCTGCAATTGATTCACTATCACCCGCTCTGTCCCATTGATGATGTACGTCGCCTTCTCTGTCATCAAGGGAATGTTTCCAAAATAAATATCCTGCTCTTTTATATCGCGTATACTGCGGGAGTCTGATTCTTCATCCACGTCGTAAACAATAAGCCGCACCTTGAGCCGTATGGGAACCTCGTAGCTCAGACCTTTGGCCAAACACTCCTCTTTGTCGTACTTGGGTTCGCCAACCTCATAACTCACGTATTCCAAGGTTGCGGTTTGATAGAAATCTTCTATTGGAAATACGGAGCGAAAGGCTCCTTCCAAACCGGTGTCTTCCCGGCTAGCCGGCGGTACATCTTGCTGCAAAAAGGCATCAAAGGATTCCAACTGCAGACGTAAGAGATGTGGTATATCTAATACACGTCCGATCCGGCCGAATCTCTTTACCAATTGAGTCATTTCGTCCCCTTCTTGGCTCATTTTAGCGATTGACGAAGACTGTGGTTTTTATGTAGTATTGACAAAACAAATGTATTATATTTTATATTAAATATTGATAATTAATGTTTACATTATCTCTTTAAAACACTTAACTCATAATTTGCAAAACATGAGCGTTTTTAGTGCAACAAATTAGCAGAAGTGCTTGTGCAGAATGAATATGTTCATTCTACACGCATGTAGAATGAACATTCGTATAATACGTACTGTGCAGATTTCCTCGGGTAGGATGTAACAAGTACAAGATAAGACGAAAGAACACGCCTCCACGTATGAAGGCGTGTTCTCAAAGAACAATTTTTTTTGAGTGAATGGACGAAATATTTATTTGAGTTCGACTTTTGCGCCGGCCTCTTCCAATTGTTTTTTGATATCATTGGCATCGTCTTTTGATGCTGCTTCTTTGATCGTTGATGGCAGCTCATCCACTTTGGCTTTGGCCTCTTTAAGTCCTAATCCGGTAATCGCGCGCAGAGACTTAATTACCGCTATCTTGTTGCTGCCTACTTCTGTGAGCACGACTTCGAATTCGGTCTTTTCTTCTTCCTCTTCAGCAGCCGCTCCATCAGCCGGGGCTCCGGCCATTCCGGCCATTGGAGCAACTGGTGCTGCTGCAGATACACCGAATTTTTCTTCCAATTCTTTTATAAACTCTGATAACTCCAGAACGGACATGTTAGCAATAAAATCAACCACTTGCTCTTTAGTTACCTCTGACATTGAGTCCTCCTTGTACCAAGCACGGCTTTGGCTTCTAGGCTTGCTGGTTTTCCTTTTGATCTTTGATTCCATTCAGGGCATAGAGGAAATTGCGCAACACATTGGCAAACAGTCCGACAAAATTCCCCGGGACGGCATTCATAGTTCCCAAGAGCATAGACAAAAGCTGTTCTCTGCCCGGGAGTTTGGACAGGGCTTCGATGTCCTCAGCACTCAGTGCCTTTCCTTCATAGCTTGCAAAGCGGACAGAAAACTTTTTGTTTTCCTTTGCGAACTTGGAAAGGACTTTCGCTGCTATAACTGGGTCATCATACCCGAGCGCCAAACCACAACAATCTCTAAAGTCGTCCTTGATCACCTCATGAGGGCTGTCTTGAAGCGCCAGTTGGGCCAAAGTGTTTTTGACCACCTGATAGTGTATTCCCTCCTCACGTAACCGGGACCGTAGATTTTCCATGTCCTCTACTTTGAGTCCACGAAAATCTGTAACCAATGCTATGCAGGCATTATTAGCCCGGTCATGCAATCCATCTATGACCTGTTTTTTCTCCGCCCTGTTCACAATGTCCTCCGCTTATGTAACGTGCAGAGCCAAAGCCTGTCTCGGCAGGGAATTAAGGCTGCGCCACCTGCTTTCTTTGACTCTATATGTGGTAGAGATCTTTCAGTTACTCGATAATTGTGCGTACAACATTGGGATCAAGCTTTACACCGGGACCCATAGTGGTGGAAACAGCCACAGCTCGAAAATACGTACCTTTGGCAGAGCTGGGCTTGGCTTTGTGCAAAGAATCCAAAAGGATGCGTAGATTGTCTTTTATCTTTTCCATCCCAAAAGACACCTTGCCTAAGGGAGCATGAACAACACCTGCTTTATCTACCTTAAATTCTACTTTTCCAGCCTTGATCTCTGTAATAGCTTGCCCAATATCGAAAGTAACCGTACCGGTCTTGGCATTCGGCATCATTCCCCGGGGTCCAAGAATCCGCCCAATTTTGCCAACGACAGACATCATATCCGGAGTGGCGACTGTTTTATCAAAGTCGAGCCATCCCTGTTGAATTTGTTGGACCAGGTCATCGCCGCCAACAAAATCGGCCCCTGCAGACTGGGCCTCGGCCTCTTTTTCGCCTTTACAAAAGGCAACCACCCGTACGTGTTTGCCCAAACCGTGAGGCAAACTCACTCCGCCTCGGACCATTTGATCAGAATGCTTTGGATTCACACCAAGGCATACTGCAACATCTACGCTTTCATCGAAATTCGCATAAGAAGATTGCAGTGCTAACGTTATCCCTTCGTCTAAGGTATATCTCGTTTGCCTATCGATCAACTTTTGGGACTGGGCATACTTTTTCCCATGTTTTGGCATGTCGTCACTCCAGCTATTTTGCAACATCGATTCCCATACTGCGGGCGGTACCCATAATCGTCTGCACAGCAGACTCCATATCCGTGGCATTCAGATCAGGCATTTTCAGCTGAGCAATCTCCTGCACACTTTCCATGCTCACTGTTCCTGCCTTATCCTTGTGCGGTTCACTGGAACCTTTATCGATCTTGGCCGCTTTTTTAAGCAAAACAGCTGCTGGTGGGGTCTTGGTTATGAAGCTAAATGAACGATCCCCAAAAACCGTTATAACAACCGGGATAATCATCCCTTTTTGCTCTTGAGTCTTGGCGTTGAAAGCCTTGCAAAACTCCATTATATTAACTCCATGTTGGCCCAATGCCGGCCCAACAGGAGGCGATGGATTAGCTGATCCCGCTGGTATCTGGAGTTTGATTTTTGCCAGTATTTTTTTGGCCATGGGTATCTCCCCTCTTCCCTTACAAAAGCAACAATTTACACATAGTGATCTAGCCAGGTGTACATATTAAGCGCCAGTGCCTAACTGTCTTTCATCAAAGCCCTTTATGGGTATGCAAAAAAAAAGAATGCGCACGCATCCTTCATATATACAAGACGTCGTGTTGATCTCGTCATCTATCCGGCTATATTTCTTTGACCCACCAGCAACAAATTCAAAGCCTATTGACTCTTGGTTACCTGAACAAAATCCAGCTCTACCGGTGTATTTCTTCCAAATATAGACACTGAAACCTTGAGTTTGCCTTTGTCGTAATTTACTTCTTCAACATAAGCATCGAAATTGGCAAATGGACCGTCAATGACTTGCACTTTGTCTCCTGACTGAAAACTAAACTTTGGTCTCGCTTGGTCCTTACGCGACTCAATGGTCTCCAATAGCCGATGGGCCTCCGTCTCGCTCAATGGTATCGGCTTGTCCTTATCACCTATAAATCCAGATACTCGGGGAATACTCTGTATTAAATGCCATGTCTCATCTGTCAATTTCATTTTGACCAGAACATATCCTGGATAGAACTTGCGTGTGGTCGTCTTCTTTTGACCCTTGACCATCTCCACGATCTTTTCCGTTGGAACAATGGCCTGCTCAATGAGTCCGTAAACTTTATTCTTGCGAATAAGTTCATTGAGGGTTTTTTCCACCCGCTGTTCATATCCAGATAGGGTCTGTACTATATACCACCTGGTTTTTGGTCCATCATCATACATGATCTGAGCCTACGGCAACAGGACTTCTAATATTTGAGACAAGGCAATATCTACTATGCCTAGAAAAACGGCGATAAGGCAAACTAAAAACAAAACAGAACCACATGTGGCTAATGTCTGCTTTTGACTTGGATAGGTGACCTTCTTCATTTCCATTTTCGACTGCTCGAAAAATTCCTTGAATCTGGCCACTTTTTCCCTCAATCCAGCCTTTGCTGGGGCCTCAGATTGACTTTTTTTGGCTTTTTTTTTGGCCATAATTCTTTGTGGCAGGCCAGGAGGGATTCGAACCCCCAGCCTACGGATTTGGAGTCCGTTGCTCTACCAATTCGAGCTACTGGCCTGCACTATATTAAATGTTGGACATATAGCTTACAACCGACCTGAATATTACTTACCTTCTTTATGCGGCAAATGGCGTCCACAAAAAGGGCAATATTTTTTAAGGTCCAGCTTAGAGGTCGTGTTTTTTTTATTTTTAAAAGTAGAATAGTTCCGACGCTTACATTCTGAGCAGCGTAGCTGTACTTTCACTCGCATAATTTACTCCACAATCTCAGACACGACGCCAGCGCCCACTGTGCGCCCCCCTTCCCGGATGGCGAATCGAAGGCCCTGCTCCATGGCTATGGGAACGATCAATTCCACGTCAAATGTGGCATTATCACCAGGCATGACCATCTCTACACCTTCGGCCAGGGTGACCACACCAGTCACATCTGTGGTCCGAAAGTAGAACTGGGGTCGATATCCGGAAAAAAACGGCGTATGACGGCCACCTTCTTCTTTCTTTAATACATACACCTCGGCCTTGAACTTGCGGTGCGGATTGATCGTCTTGGGCCGGGCCAGCACCTGTCCACGCTCAATTTCATCCCGCTTCACCCCGCGAAGAAGTATGCCTACATTGTCCCCGGCCTCTCCTTGGTCCAGAGTCTTGCGAAACATCTCCACACCGGTGACTACGGTCTTCCGGGTGTCGGTCATGCCCACAACCTCGATCTCCTCACCAACCTTGATCTGCCCGCGCTCAACCCGGCCCGTGGCCACTGTGCCCCGGCCGGATATGCTGAACACATCCTCTACAGGCATCAAAAATGGCTTGTCCTTATCCCGCTGAGGTTCAGGGACATAGTCGTCAATAGCGTCCAAAAGCTCGAATACGGACTTGGCTTCCTCACTCTTGGGATCGTCGCTCTCCAAGGCCTTGAGCGCGCTTCCCGAGACCACCGGAATATCGTCACCTGGAAAATCGTACTCGGAAAGAAGCTCACGAACCTCGAGCTCAACCAGCTCGAGCAGCTCAGGGTCGTCCACCAGGTCAACTTTATTCAAATAGACCACCAGACTGGGCACCCCAACCTGACGGGCCAAAAGAATATGTTCACGGGTCTGGGGCATGGGGCCGTCAGTAGCTGCCACCACGAGGATCGCTCCATCCATCTGGGCTGCGCCTGTGATCATGTTCTTGATATAGTCAGCATGTCCTGGGCAATCCACATGGGCATAGTGACGCTTGTCAGTCTCGTATTCTACGTGGGCCGTGGCTATGGTGATCCCACGCTCCTTTTCCTCAGGCGCCTTGTCTATCTGATCAAAAGGAATAAAACTGCCGCTCTTGTTCTTTAAATGCAGCATCTTGGTGATCGCAGCCGTCAGGGTCGTCTTGCCGTGGTCAATATGTCCCACGGTCCCTATGTTCACATGCGGCTTGCTCCGGGAATACTTCTCTTTGGCCATACCTACCCCCTGCTCCACAGGAAAATCATCGTTTGTACTTGAATTGCCGCTGTACGGTAAAATGCGTAGGAGTAACTGAATGGAGCCCACGACCGGACTTGAACCGGTGACCTCTTCCTTACCAAGGAAGTGCTCCACCTCCTGAGCTACGTGGGCCGTCGAGGGAGTATTTGGAGCGGGAAACGGGACTCGAACCCGCAACCCCCAGCTTGGAAGGCTGGTGCTCTAGCCAATTGAGCTATTCCCGCAAAATAAGTAGTCCCTGACTTTTCGTCTCCTACTTATATGCATCAGGCTGTTTCATGGTGGAGGGGGGAGGATTTGAACCTCCGAAGGCTTACGCCGGCAGATTTACAGTCTGCTCCCTTTGGCCACTTGGGTACCCCTCCATTAAGGGCCTGGAGCTGGCGATGGGACTCGAACCCGCAACCTGCTGATTACAAGTCAGCTGCTCTGCCAATTGAGCTACGCCAGCACAAAGAGGGATATCTACATCAATTTGCTGATGAGTGCAACCCTCGACAATCAATATTTTATAATTTTTTGATCAGTAATATTTCTGGTACATTAGGCGGGAGAGGCGCAGGACTCAGGCGCTGCTATGATGCCAGGTGCCCAGATAGTCTTGTGATCATCGAGTTCTACCAACTGCAAAAACTCTTCACGATTCGCATACAGGTGCTTGGCAAATGATGTGTTCAGAGCATGCCCGGAACAGTGGACCTCAAAACTGCCCACAATGGGATAGGGCAGCAAGCCAATATCTCCAATCAGATCAAGGACCTTGTGCCGAACAGGCTCATCAGGATACCGAAAACCGTCCGCATTTATAACCCCGGTCTGATCAAAGACCAATGCGTTTTCCAAGGAGCCCCCGAGGGCTTTTCCTTGCCCTTGCAGGGCTTGCACTTCATTGAGAAATCCAAAGGTCCTGGCCCGGGACAACTCCTGCACAAAATCATTGCCCTGGGCTGCAAAGATCATTTCTTGGCGACCCACCATGGGATGGGGAAACTCTATGCAGTAGCGGACACGAAATTCACTATCCGGGCAGACTTTGATCCACTTCCCCTTTTCCTCCATCCGGACCTTTTGAGTGACCATGTAGACTTGCTTGCTGCGCTTTTGAGTTTGTATGCCCGCCTGTCGCAGCAGATAGACAAAAGACGCAGCGCTGCCGTCCATTATCGGAACCTCTTGACCCCGGACTTCTATGAGCAAGTTGTCGATGCCCATGCCGCGAACAGCAGCCATGACGTGCTCTACGGTGCCCACTTGGGCCTTGGAACATCCAATAGTCGTACACAATGATGTATCAACCACCCGGTTTGGGGAAAGCTCCCAAAACGTCCCTCCACCTTCACCATGGGCAGACCATACAATACCCGAGCCTGTGGGCAAGGGATAAAAGGCCATGTCCACCTTGTGACCGCTGTGCAGTCCGACCCCTGAACATTTTATAGGTCGCTCAATTGTTTTTTGCTGCATACCTTCCTCCTGAGCAGGGGTCATGCACCTACTGTACCATTTAGCCAAATGAGGCATTTCGGCCCCTTGGCTTGCCTCCAAGCTCATTGTGATGTGTTTTATTCACCACACCAGTGTGTTTTGGGTCACACTCTCTTGGCCAAGAGGGCTCTGTCCCGCGCTGACCAATCAGGAACTATGTGCATCTCTGACCAGTTTCCTGAATAGCGGGAACGTAACATGTACAGCAAAGGCTCAGACTGAGCATCTCCAATCTCCATGCACAGCCACCCCCCCTTCTGCAAAGCCCATTGGGCCTGCTCGATGAGGCGGACATGCATCTCCATCCCGTACATTCCTGACCACAGGGCTTGTGGAGGCTCAAAGTTTCTGATCTCAGGGCTCAAAGCCCAATAGGCTGTTGTTGATATATACGGTGGATTGCTCAATACCGCCTGCAAGCTTTCTTTTCTGCATATCGACAGCAGATCGCAGCATATACAGTCCAGACGTCTATCAAGCGCATAATGATTGATATTCTTCTGAGCTACACCCAAAGCTGCCATGCTCATATCAGTGAGCAGTCCATGGCTTTTCGGAAATTGCAAAGCCATTGCGATACCGATGGCCCCGCTCCCGGTCCCGGCATCGACAAACCGTAACTCGGCGCTATCAGCCCATAGGTTTTGACATATCTCAATAAGGACCTCAGTGTCCGGCCTGGGGATAAGGACTGCAGGAGTAACATGGAGGTCTATACCGAAAAACTCCTTTCTGCCCAGGAGATAGGCCAATGGCTGTCCCCTGGCCCGTCGACCCACCAGGTCAGCGTATGCATCCACCTGCCCTGGGCTGAGTGCGGCGTCCAAATGGGTCAGCACCCATAATCTGTCGGTTTGAAGGACCGAAGAGAGCAAGAGCTCGGCACTCAGGCGGGGGGAATCAACACCTGCGTGATGCAGATGCATTTCCGACTGGCGTATGCAATCTGCTATGCTTGGGCCGAAAAGCGGCATGCAGTGTGTCGTCCTGGGTATTCATCAGGCTGCGGCAATGGAGTTTTGGACTTCAGGACCGTGCATAGCTTGGATCAACGGATCGATCACCTCGTCCATATTTCCAGCCAGCACGGATTCCAGATTATGCGTGGTGAAATTGATTCTATGGTCGGTTATTCTGCTTTGGGGAAAGTTGTAGGTCCTGATCCGCTCAGAGCGGTCTCCAGACCCGACTTGTGATTTACGGGTCTGGTCTTGCTCTTCCTTTGCTTGATCCTGTTTCATTTTCAAGAGTCTGGAGCGCAGGACCGTCATGGCCTTAGCTCTATTTTTATGCTGTGACTTTTCGTCCTGGCAGCTGACGACTACGCCGGTTGGCACATGAGTGACCCGGACAGCCGAATCCGTCGTGTTCACGCTCTGTCCACCAGGACCGGAGGCCCTAAACACATCTATACGCAAATCCTGCGGTTCTATGTGTACATCCACTTCTTCTGCCTCCGGCAGTATAGCCACAGTCACAGCTGACGTATGAATCCGGCCTTGGGATTCGGTGGCCGGCACCCTTTGCACTCTGTGCACCCCGGACTCGTACTTCATCCGCCTATAGACCTGTTTTCCCCGTATAGAGGCAATAACCTCCTTAAAGCCACCCCCACCCGTCTGATGCTCTTGTATAAGCTCTACCTTCCAGCCCATGGCCTCAGCATAGCGGGAGTACATTTTCAGAAGGTCCCCAGCAAAAAGGGCGGCCTCCTCCCCTCCGGTTCCGGCCCTAATTTCCAAAATCACCGGCTTGTCGTCCAGAGGATCTTTAGGAGCCATAAGATCCTGCAGGGCTTCTTCCAACTCCAAACGCCGCTTATGAACGGACTCCAGCTCAGCCTGGGCTAATTCCCGAATGTCCGCATCCGTATCCTGAGCCAACTCCTGATGTTCGTCCTCTTCAGCACACACGCTTTGGTATTCCCGATAGGTACGAACGATCTCTTCCAGTGCAGCATGCGCTTTAGCCAGCTCACTATAGCGCTTCTGGTCTTGATAGATCTCAGGCATACTGAGCTGTTCCTCCAATTCGGCATACTGAGCCTCTATCTCTTCGAGCTTTGCCTGCAAGTTCATGTCCTGCTCCGGAAAAGGGCTCTATCCAGACCATGGGAGGATATTATAAAATTTGACATCAAAGGACGAAACATGAACCTTTATCCCTGATCAGCTTTCGATGCCCCTTGATATTGGCCGTATTTGCGCCGGAAGCGGTCAATGCGTCCAGCTGTATCCACAAAACGCTGTTTTCCAGTATAAAAGGGATGACATTGAGAACAAATATCCACATCAATGTGCTCTGCACGCGTGGATTTGGTTTGCACTTCATATCCGCAGGAACAACGGATGGTTGCCATGTATGCCTTGGGGTGAATATTGTCTTTCATTTTCCTCCTCCATCATATTCGCCGAATGTGCCAAGTAGGTTTGATCGGACTACCTCTTCCCGGACCAATGTATTCAGCCTTCGGGAACCACATAGTATAAGCACGAATGCCACCACTTGGCAAGTCCTTCGTGTCCCATACACATGGCAGGCTTTATTTCTTATGCCTATGGGTGAGATCAAAGGCCAGAGATATGAGATGATTTGTAAAATCTACGTAGCTGACGGTCACGTCTTCGGGAACATGAATGCGGGTGGGTGCAAAGTTAATGATACCTTTAAAGCCGGCCTCGACCATATGGTTGGCCGCTCTTTGAGCTCTGTCTGGCGGAGTGGTTAT